>NZ_JBBDNQ010000012.1:0-5556 GCF_040877505.1 Pseudohongiella sp. | reverse complement strand
TTGTCCACTTCAACTCCATCAACGCGGTACCGGCAGCGGAGTGTCGGTGTTGAGACTGTCGGCCCAGGCTTGAACCGCTTGGTGGTCAATCACTCTAACGGCGTCAACATCGGCCAAGGCCTCGCGAGTCAGGCGACTACGCTCCTCCTCCTGGTCAATCCAGGCTGATAGAGCTTGTTTGACGATCCAGTTTTTAGAGCGCTCCAGGCGCTCGGCCATCAAATCAACCTTCTCCGCCAGTTGCACCGGAACATGAGCTGTGACTGATCGAGTTTTTGCAGTGGTTGCCATTACAGGGTTACTCCTGATTCATTTCGATTCAAAGTAAATCATAATGAATAAATGCGGGCAGTCAAGCGCTGTGTCAGACTGGGGGCTACAAGCCTCACCTGCGCTTCGAGCAGCTCTTGGCCGACCTTGAGAAGGCCCGACCTCCTCAGCGATGAACTGCAGGACAGCAAGGTCTACGAGCAGCTGAAGGCCTTCCAGGCCGACTTCTTTAATGCGGACGCCCGACGCACCGGCATCCTGCTCAACCGCGACAAGATCTTGGCCGGTGTGCACTACAAGTACCGCAAACGGGACGAGGAAGGCTGGACGACGAATGCCCAGTGCAACGGCACGACGATGATGATCACTACCAACCTGCTCTCGGTGTTGATGTCGCGCTTGATGAATGGTGACGCTCAGGTGACCATGCCGTTTGTCATGGACGAATTCGGCTCTCTGGCCACCGAAAACATGCGCACCGCTCGCCAGATGGCCGAGTGGCACGGCTACTGCCTGTTCGTAGCCAACCCCAACAGAGACTCGAAGATCACTCAGGTGCTCGGCAACTACTTCCACCTCGGCCTGTTTCACGCCACTCGGGCCTATGCCGAGAATCGCACCGTCGTACACCACGGCCTCTGCGAATCCCTCACCCGGAAGGGGATGCTCTGCAGAAAAGCGGCAGACACCCAGATAGAAGGACCGCCACTTTCGGAAAAGGAGACTGATCTGTGAACATCAAGTCGCCCTACGTGCTCAAGCAAATCATCGAGCACCGCCACCTCTTTACCCAGCTGGTGGCTTACATCGAAAAGAACAACGGGGATGTGGAGATCCCCTCCGGGCTCTACCGCTCAATTGTGCGTCAGGCCATCCAGGCAGAATCAGCGCAGAGCAATGACCGCGAACGTGAGCGCATCCGCTACACCCTTGATACCCCTCAGCAAGAGGGGGTTGCTGCGCTGATTTTGCAGCTGCAGCAAGAGGCCGAGAACACCGAGCACAAGGTTACCCAACTGCAGGCGAAAACCCAGCACGATGCCGTTAAAATCCAGGCACTGACCCTGGAACTCGCCCACCTCAAACGCTTGCGCTTCGGGGTCAGGAACGAAGCCCTCTCACCCGACCAACGCGACCTGTTCCGAGAGACCATGGCCTCCGACTGTGCGGCGATAGAAGCCGAGGTCGAGGATAAAACGCCTAAGCAGGAGCGCGCGCCACGTGAACGTGCGGGACGCCAACCGCTACCCGAGCACCTGCCCCGAATCGATCACCATCATGAACCGGACAGCTGCACTTGCGGCGAGTGCGGTGGGGCGCTAGTGAAAATCGGTGAAGACATCAGCGAGCAGTTGGATGTTATCCCGGCCCAGTTCATTGTGCATCGCCATATCCGGCCTCAATACGCCTGTCGTCCGTGCGAGCGCATCACAGCGGCCCCGATACCGGCGGCCGTCATCGACGGGGGCATGGCGGCACCGGGCCTCATCACTTGGGTGCTGATCAGCAAGTTCCTGGATCACCTGCCGCTGTACCGCCTGGAACAGATCGCCGCGCGTGACGGCGTCACCCTGGCCCGCTCCACGCTATCGGAGTGGGTAGGTCGTTATGGTGTCGCACTCCAACCCCTGACGGATCGACTGGCTGAACTGTTGCGTCAGCGCGCGGTGCTGCACGCGGACGAAACGCCGGTTCAGCAGTTGGATCCCGGTAAGGGTAAAACCAAGCGCGCTTATCTCTGGGCATACCGCAGTAACGATCTGGATGAAGAACCGGCCATTGCCGTGTTCGACTATCAAACCGGTCGCAGCGGCGTCCATGCCCGAAACTTCCTGGACGACTGGCAAGGTCATCTGGTGGTGGATGACTATGCCGGTTACAAAGCGCTGTTCGCGGACGGCGGGGTGATCGAGGTCGGTTGTATGGCCCATTATCTTGAGCCGATTTTTATCCGGAGTGAACTCTAAGAATCCCAGTATCCATGCGACCATTAGGCTGTATCTTCACGGGATAAAATAACCGGCCTCTACAGCGATGACAAAAATCCAGTAAGTAGTGGCCGGGCTGCCACGATGATACAGTCATGTGTGTGAAACTAATGGTTTGTCAATTTTCGAAGCAAATCTGAAAGTACGATTGCCCTCCAAGGCGGGCAGTACCTGCGCGGTATGCGTTTTCGAACCGGTGTCACGTGTGGATGGGTGCTGTGCCGGGAGAACGAACAACCAACTTGCGGATGCAACAGGCGTCTTGGCAATTTCACTGTGTGCCACTCTAGAGCCGCCACATAGGCTTCGCTCGAAACGGATGTCTCGAATCCGAGCTGCATCTAACGGCTGTATCATAGAATACTAACCGGTATTTTATCCCGACAAACGCTGCCAAGGAGCCCTCACTGGCCGTGTAGTCTGGCGTTTTACTCCAGATAAATATCGACTCGGGATAATGCGCCTTATGTGGAGCTCCGCATAAGGATCATGCCCGCAGAAAGTTCTTTGACCTGGATGCCGCTAACAAAAGCCCGGTGGCGGGGGAAGCGCTTGCGCGCATAAGCGCGTTGTACCGCATAGAAGCCGAGGTTCGTGAGGACTCACCAGAAGCCCGGCAGCGTCAGCGGTTAACGCAGTCGGTTCCAAAGCTGGCTTCCATGCAGCAATGGCTCTGCGACACGCGGATAACGGTCGCCGATGGCAGTGCGCTGGCGAAAGCCATCGACTACAGTCTGAAGCGATGGTCGTCGTTGGCTCGCTATGCTCTCAGTGGCGACTTGCCGGTCGACAACAACCCGGTGGAAAACGTGATCCGACCGATAGCGTTGGGCAAGAAGAACTGGATGTTTATGGGTTCAGAGCGCGCGGGGCGTCGTGCCGCAACGATCCAAAGCCTGTTGGCCACGGCCAAACTCAATGGCATCGAGCCTGCTCAATGGCTTAAGGACACGCTGGAAAAACTGCCTACCTGGCCCAACAGCCGCCTTGATGAGTTGCTGCCGTTACAGAGAAAAAACGCCGAGTAAACGTGGTTCGGTTGGACGCTTACGAGGCTTGCGTCGCCAAACTGGTATTACCTGAAAAGCCAGTTCCGCTACCTGGCGGATGAGAATGTGTATCTCTGCCCGACGGGCCAGAAGCTCATACCGGTAGGGCGTTGGCGGGGTAATATGAAGGAAGAGGGCTACATCAATTATGGGAGCAACGCCTGTGAGCGTTGCCCACTAAAAGCTGAGTGCACACGATCGACCAAAGGGCGCATCCTGAAGCGTTATGCCAATGATGACGCCAAGGATGCGCTGCGAGAGATCATGAAGCACCCGCAGGTGCAGAAGGCGTTCAGCAAACGTCAGGCGATGGTGGAACCGGTGTTCAGTGTGATGACCCTCAAGCAGGGCTAATGCGCTTTCGCAGACGAGGGCTGGCGGGCGTCAAACGTGAGTTTGCACTGCATGCGCTGGCCTATAATCTGAGCCGCGTCGTGGCTCTTTTTGGGTTTTTTACTGGCTTTAAACGGCTTGTAGAACTTCTCATTCGATCGAAAGTGGCGCAATGCCGATATGAGCTGAGTCATACCGGCATTGATGAAATAGCTCGAAGAAAGAGGTTCACTTGGGCTTGTTGAACCAAGAGGGCCTGACAACAGACGTTGGCTGATCTGCCAAAGTCTATTGCGACACCCTCGAGAGGGAGAGGATGATGACCTCTCAGAAGCAGATGGCGACACATCCCTTAGTAATATCAGTAGTATCTGATTTATCCAGACGGGACCAGATCAACTGGATTTGCATACCCGCCCGGGGCGGACTTACCACTTCCTCTCCGTACCCACAGCCTCGTCTAAGCCGGTTCAACCACCCACTTGCCCTGAAAAGGTGTACATTGTACACTTATCGCCATGGATACGCATAAGGACAGCAGCCAATAGTGGCGTACTTGATCACATTCATCGAGACCAGCATCTTCACGGGACAGATACGTGAATTGGCAACCGATGAGGAATTGCGCAATCTGCAAGTCGGTCTAATTGCTCAGCCCGAGAAGGGCGATATAATCAAAGGAACCGGTGGCCTGCGCAAAGTACGGATGGCTGCGGGCAACCAAGGTAAGAGCGGGAGTATCCGTGTCATCTACTTCTTGGCGACCAGAGAGAAGATCTACCTTGTCCTGGCGTACCCTAAGAGTGAAAAAGACACATTGACCGATGAAGAGAAAGCACAGCTGAAAGAGTTAACGAAGAAGTTAAAGACTGAGGTGCCAAAATGAGCATTTTCGAAGGGTTGAAAGCATCGTTAGAAGAGGCTGTTGAGATCCAGAACGAGAAACGGCCGGCATCCAGGGTCGCTCGATATGAAGTAACCGATGTAAAGGCGATTCGGTCTCAGCTGCGTGTTTCGCAGCAAGAATTCGCAGAGGCGCTCGGCACCAGCGTTCACACAATCAAAAGCTGGGAGAGTAAGAGGCGCAACCCCACTGGGATGGCTGCAAAGGTGCTGGCCACCATCCGGGATAACCCAGATTACTATAACCAATTTGCCTCGCACTGACCTAATGATACATGGCTGTCCAGCGCTGGTACCTAGAAGGTGAGGTCCGGGAGAGTGATACTCGGCTTGGATACTGGCATTGGGTCATCGAAAAACTGGAAGAAGCAAAACGCTTAATACCCTGGCGCACTCACCGGAGTACCTGAGCATCAGTTGCTCTGCGTTCGATTCATTTGAACATCCTGACTCACTGCCTACGAGCTCCGAGGCGCTGCACGTTATCGCGGGGACAGAGCACCCTCCTGATATAACGAGATCCCTTTTATAGCTGGAAGTATGAAACTGGCATGACCTACGACAAATTGTCCAAAGGCATCAGGAAATACTTCAATCGCTTTCGGGCTGTGGCCATGGTCAGGGGTAATCCTGTTTACAAGACCTCTCCCAACCTGGACAAGGCCGTTAAGTGGCGCGAGAAGCGGCTGGCGATCAACAAACGGAAGCCACCGCCAGGGGGTGTCCGATCGAAGAAGCGCAGCAATGCCAAAGATCAGGGTTTGCCGGCAGGTTTTTACCACCTCGAATTCTTCAACACTCGGGTGGACGGTACTAAGGTCGCCCGGCACAAGATCGGGACCACGATCTTTAAGGATGGTGTGGTGCCCAAGAGAAACCGGTCATTCTACGGAGTGGTTGCACGCCGTAAAATGACCGGTTTCGGATTAGTAAAGCTTTTCGTTTTTTTACTCGAACCGGCGCATTGACTCACTTGAAATTAAACCTCTGACGGTCAGTTGACTCATCTAAAA
>NZ_JBBDNQ010000011.1:0-5792 GCF_040877505.1 Pseudohongiella sp. | reverse complement strand
TGAGTCAACGATAGCGCATGCAGTCGCTCTTTCCGTGAGCATTCCCTGGCTGTTGATCTGGTATCGCCTGTAACTTAACTATCCCATTAAGCGACCGGACAACGCAAGAAAATCTGTCCCTGCGTTCGCTCCGACTGACGCGAAGCGACCGTCTGTGTCAGCTGGACCTTAACTGGTCGCCAATCGCATGATAATAATCAGAATTTTCCGGAAAAACATGAATATCTGCACAACGCATGTCTTCACACAATTTCGCCACTGAGTCATAGTGCGCAATACTCTGCAGCGTATGTGAAGTCGGCACCGGCAGTCTGATCTCACCCGCCTCGTGCAGCGCCAGCGCCATGCGCGGCGTCAACCATTGATAATCCAGTATCTCGTCATCATCCACCACAATCTCAACGGGTGCGTGCAGCGGGCACAGAAAGAACCAGGTGGCATAACGCCGGGGCAGCCCCATGGGGGTCGTCCAGTGCGCTATATGTATCAGGTCCGAGGACAGGATACTGAGTCCTGCTTCCTCCCGGGTTTCCCGAATCACCGCATTAATTGCCGCCAGATAATCCTGTTTGAGCCTGTCCGGGCCATGCGGCTGATCACGATCAGCGTCCGGCGGGTAATCGCCGGGATCCACTTTACCGCCGGGAAACACCCAGGCGCCGCCTTCAAACGTCAGCTTGGTGTTGCGCAGGAGCAGCAATGTTTCTATGTCGTTGTCGGCCTCACGCACCAGCACTACGGTGCTGGCAGGACTTGGGATCATCAGGCTGCCTCTCTCTTTACCGGTTTACATGGCCGCTTTCTGTGCTGCGCGGACGGTCTTGACACTATCACGCTGCTCAAGCAGTTCCAACAGCCCGCGGATACCAGGCTCGGTGCTGAACACATCCCAGTCCAGAGCCTTCCTGGTGACGCGCGTGACCAGTCCGACGCTGAACAGGAAGTAGAAATCGGCGTAGGTCATCTCACTGCCGGCAAGATAGGGCGAATAAGCAGCCAGTCGGCGCAGGGCAGCAAAACCCTTTACCAGTTCCTTACGTACGGATTCCTTTTCTGTATCACTGGCTGGCTTGCCGAAGAACACGTCGCCATAAAGCCGGCGGGCCGGCAGTTCGATATAAAGTTCCAGGTAACGGATAAGCTCTCTGACCTTGGCCTTTTCAAACGGGTCGTCAGGATAGAAGGAAGCTCCCTGTCCCAGATCATGCAGGTAGTCGATGATAACGCCGGTTTCTGTCAGAAAACCCTGCTCGCTCTCCACACACGGCACCTTGCCCATCGGGCTGCAGGACAGATAGTCGGCGTCCTGCGACGGGCGCACCGCAACTTCCTCAAAATCAATGCCTTTTTCCAGCAGCGTCATCTTCACAATATTGTAGTAATTGCTGATGGGAAATCCGTACAGTTTGATCATTGTTATGCTCTCCGCAGTCTGACAGCCTGTTAACTCTGTTTCAGTTTATGTTTAAGCACCTTGCCGGACGGCGCCGTGGGCAATTGCTCCATGAACAGTATCCTGGAAGGCCGTTTGTAGGCCGTCAGTAAAGGTCTGATAAACGCCTGTAACTCGATCTCTGATAAATCGCTGTCGGCGGCACGCTGCACCCAGGCAACAACTTCCTCATTGCCATCAATGTGCTGTCCGACCACAGCACACAATAACACCCCCGGGTGCGTCGAGATAACGCCCTCCACCTCGGGCGGGTATACATTAAACCCGGAATGGATAATCAGCTCCTTGCTGCGCCCGGCGATATGGACGTTACCTGTGTCATCAAGGCGAACCAGATCGCCGGTGTTCAGAAAGCCGTCAACATCCAGTGAGGCAGCGGTGGCCTGCGGATTGCGATAATAACCCAGCATGATATTGGGCCCCCGTATGTGCAGCTCGCCCACTTCTCCTGGTGCTACGGGCTTGCCGTCCGTGTCCAGCAGCCGGGCTTCCAGCCCGGGCAGCAACCTGCCCACGCTGCACGATGACAAGGGTTCATTGTAGCGAACCTGGCAAATGGTGGGTCCGCTTTCGGTCATGCCATAGGCATTGAGCAAAGGCATGGCAAACAGCGTTTCGGTTTTTTCCTTGATTGCCGGGTCCAGCGGCGCGCCGCCGCTGTACATAAAGCGCAGCGGTGGCATGTCATCAGGCCCCAGTCCGTGCGCCCGGGCATGATCAACCAGCCTGGCAAACATCGCCGGTACGCCAAACAAACCGGTGATGCCGCGATCGCGCATGGTAGCCATGGCGGTGGCCGGTTCAAAACGGTCAGCCAGCACCAGTTCAGCCCCCACATAAATCGCCGCCAGAAACACCGCCGCCAGGCCGAACACATGCGATACCGGCAACACCAGGTAAACCCGGTCATCCGCACGCAAGCCTCGCAGGGCACTGCTGACGGCGGCAACATAGAGCACGTTACGATGGGTCAGCATGACGCCCTTGGGGTCACCGGTCGTGCCCGTGGTATAAATCAGGGTAAACACGCCTGCCTCGATCAGAGCCGCTTCGTCCGGCCGCGGCTGCACCGGCAGCGGACGAATGCCTACAATGCCCCCGCCCAGTGCGAGCACTGCATTGCCCGGCTCATTGTCAAACATCTGCCAGCGCTCCTGCGCCGCTGCCGAATCGAGAAAGTAGAGCACCAGTCGCGGCTCACAATGCAGGCGAATACGGTCGAGTTCAGATTCGGCCATGCGGGCGTTGACCACCACCGGCCAAGCTGACAATTCACTCAGCGCCAGAATTGCCACCAGTAGCGGCACGCAGTTTTCATTGACCAGCATGACCCGGTCTCCGGCCTGAACACCAGCATCCCGGAATTGCTGCTGTGCGGCATACACAGCGTCGGCAAATTGACCATAAGTCAGCGCACGCCCGAGGTGATCACGGACCGCAGGTGCACTGGCATGGTGCCGCGCATGTTGCTTCAATGCGTCACTGACTCGCGCCGGTAAACATTCAATCAGTGTCTTTGGTGATTGACCCAAGAGCTGATCGTCATTAGATTGAACGGATTGTTTCATGGCTTGCAACGGCTGCTCTGATTGCATAGTCGTTCCGATAGAATAGTTGTTCCGATTGAATAGTTGCCCGCATCATGCCTGTCACCCGCCCACCCGATAGCCCGAATTCGCCCGCAGCTACCGGCCCCCGTGCTCTGCTGCTGAGCGCCTACGATGCACACAGTCACCGGCAATGGCGGGATACATTATGCGATATGTTCCCGGACTACCAATGGATCTGCCTGAGCCTGCCACCGCGGCATTTTGCCTGGCGTATTCGTGGCAACAGCCTGAGCTGGGCATTTAACCACCGGCAGACGCTGACTGACAACTACGACCTGCTGATAGTGACATCGCTGGTTGACCTGAGCAGCCTGCGCGGTTTTGTACCGGCGCTGACGCGTTTGCCAACACTGGTCTATTTTCATGAAAACCAGTTCGCCTATCCACCGGCGCCTGGCGCGCACGGCGCACACCGGGACAATCTCCTTAACGCCCAGATCATCAACGTCTACACCGCCCTGTGCGCTGATCGCATTGCATTCAACAGTGAGTGGAATCAACAAAGTTTTTTTGACGGTCTGAGTGCTTTATTAAAAAAACTGCCGGATCAGGTTCCGAACGGCCTGCCGACGCAGCTTCAGAAAAAGTCGTGTGTATTGGCTGTGCCTTTACCCGATCATTTGTTCACGGACGACAGCGGCGATAACAGTGACACAAGGCGCCCGGATCAGCCACATACGGCACTGCAGATTGTCTGGAATCACCGACATGAATACGACAAGGGTCCGGCCCTGCTGCTGGCCATTGTGCAGCAGCTGATCAGGCTGGATTTACCGTTTCGGCTGCATTTGCTGGGGCAGCGTTTCCGTCACGAACCAGCTGAATTTGCCCGGCTCCGGGCCTTGCTGACAGCGCATTACCAAAGACACAGGCTTGAGCCCGGCATGGATGACTGGTTGCCATCGAGAGCTGCCTATGAAGCAGTGCTAACGCAGTCTGATATCGTATTATCAACTGCATTGCATGATTTTCAGGGCCTGTCGATTCTGGAGGCCGTAGCCAGAGACTGTGTGCCGCTGACGCCAGCCGCCCTGGCCTATCCGGAATACATTGATCCGGCCTGTTTGTACGCGGTGGCAGGTTTGACGCAGGAACAACAGGCCATGACCGCTTGTGAAAAGATCATCACCTGGCACCAGGCGTGGCAGCAACCCGGGGCGCGCCGTCCGATACCTGATGTCAGCCAGTTCCGCGCCACGGCCATGCACAAGCCCTGGAGCGCTTTGTTCGACGCCCTGTTTGCCGCCACGCCTGCTGACTGAAAATGCTTGTCGCACTCCAGCCTACAGGCTACAGTTGTGCCCACCTTAAAATCACTACACGATGGTTCGGATCGATCCGGGAGTGCTCATGCGGTTACCACACATCAAAAACCTGATTGTTCTTTTTGGCATTCTGCTGCTGCCGCTGACCCTGTCAGCGCAGGAGACTGACGCCGAGAGCGGTGCAGACAATGAGGCGGCCTTCCAGAGCTGGCTGGCGGAATTCCGCGAAGATGCATTGGCACGCGGCATCAGCGCCGGCACTCTGGACAGCGTTTTGCCGGAAATCCGGCAGCAGCGTCAGGCCGTGCAGGCTGACCGCAACCAGGCCGAATTCGTCAATACTTATGAGCGTTATCTGCAGCGCGTGAACACGGCCAGAATAGAGGCGGGCAAAAACCTGATGTCGGAACACGGCGACATGATCCGGGAGGTATCTGCTGATTACGGCGTGCAGCACCGTTTTGTTGTCGCAATTCTGGGATTGGAAAGTAACTACGGCAGCTTCCCCATCACAGAGCCTTTGTTCAGTGTGATTGCAACACTGGCTTTCGACGGGCGCCGCGGCGAGATGTTCCGCAACGAGTTATACGCGGCGCTGGAAATTGTCGACCGCGGTTTTGCGACGCCAGAGATGATGAAAAGCTCGTGGGCAGGTGCGCTGGGCATTGTGCAATTTACGCCGAGCAGTTTTTTGCGGCTCGCTGTGGATCATGATGGTGACGGGCGCATTGATCTGTGGACAATGGGCCCGGATGTGATCGCTTCTGTGGCCAATTACCTGAGCTCAACCGGCTGGCGTGATGATCAGACCTGGGGCCGCGTAGTCAGTCTGCCACCGGGCGGCGAGCAGTCGTTGCCGGCACCACAAAGCGCGGGCATGACGCCGGAGTCACAGTGCCGTTCTTTTGAGAGCATGGGTGCGTGGCGTGGGCTCAATGACTGGCAGCAGCTGGGCGTGCGCCGGGCGGATGGCAGCGATTTGCCCACCCGTAATCTGCCGTCGGCGCTGTTAATTGGTGATGAGGGGGATGACAAGGGTTATCTCGTATACCGCAACTTCTGCTCGATCATGCGCTACAACCCGGCCTTCCGCTACGCCCTGTCCGTCTCCCTGCTCGCCGACGCGATCGACGATATCCGGGACTGACGGTCGAATCTTTATCAATAGTGAACGCCCGTTGGACGAAAATGATCAGGAGCCTCGATCAGGACGCTATCCGAGCTTGGGTATCGTCTTCCGGAGACGCCCGTGAACCCATCCCTGGGGGGCTCGGTGACAACCATCCAAGGGTTGTCAACGCTCCTTCAGACGATACCCAAGCCCGGACAGCTAGTGCCTGGTTCAACTTTCAGCAGACACCACCAGACTTCGCAAGATCGACACTGCCGAAATTCTGCAAGAGCCCTTCGGGTGGTGGGTGGCGGCTTGAGTAGCGTATGCGACCCTTGGACGGTCGCATCCGA
>NZ_JBBDNQ010000010.1:23571-137766 GCF_040877505.1 Pseudohongiella sp. | reverse complement strand
TCAAACAGCCTGCCGGCTGTTTGACCCTGCGGGCTTCGCGCTGGCGCGCTCGTTTTAAGTTGCTGCGCAACTTTTCGACCCTCTATCGGGTTCGCCTCCCTCCCGGGCTGGCTTCAGCTTTTTTGCTACAGATCACAGGCCGCTTGGGCACCTGCTTTCTTAAATATGGCGGTGAGGGAGGGATTCGAACCCTCGATACGTTTCCGTATACACACTTTCCAGGCGTGCTCCTTCAGCCTCTCGGACACCTCACCGTTTTAAGGCGCGTAACTTTATATCAGGGCTATTTCAATTACAAGCAACTTCACTGCACGCAGCAGCGCTGTTGTCAGGAAAACACTATCGACAGGCTTCAATCCCCTATTGTCGCAGCAGTCGCGGCAGTGGCTGAAGCGCAACGGATTTGTTGCTGCTACGCAAGGGGTTGATCTCCAGCCCGCCGCGACGCAGAAAATTGATACTGACCTGCAGTTCCCGCGGCCGGCAAGCCGCAGACAGATCCTGAAATATCTGCTCCACACAATGTTCGTGAAAACCTTCATGCTGTCGATACGAAATCAGGTACAACAGCAGGCTGTGATGATCAATCGCGGAACCCTGATACTGAATCCTGATGCTGCCCCAGTCCGGTTGCGCGGTAATCGGGCAGTTGGACCGGAACAAATGACTGTACAAGGTTTCGCTGACCTCAGTGTCTGGCTGACATTGCAGTAACGCCGGATCCGGGTGGTAAACTGAGGCATTCACTGTCAAGTCATCAAGCAGGCAGCCATCAGGCACATGACTGGTATGCATAAGTGCATCGTCACACGCATAGAGACTGACCTGCACCGCCGCACCCGCGACCTCACCCAGGTCCAGCGCGATCCGTGCGCGTACCGACTCTGTATTTTTGAACATTTTCATATTCAGGGAATTGAAATAAAGTTTCATCGACTTTGATTCAATCAGGAAAGGCGAGTCACATGGCACCAGAATATCCGCTAACGCCGCTACCGGTTGCCCGGTCGGCGATAACCAGGACAATTCATAGGCGCGCCAATGATCAAATCCGCCAAACGGAAGTTGGTCTGGTGCATTCAGGATTTTGCTGCGATTCTCGGCGCGCGAAACCGGAAACAACAGATCCGGATCGTATGTGCTCGGATAAACAGTTTGTTTGCCCAGAGGATTGTCAGACATGGCACCAAAGACCTTTGTTACTTAACTGTTACTCAACTGTGACTCAACAACAACGTTACCCGAACGCTGAACGGGGCGAACTGCCTTCATCAGAATGTCAATGCCTCAAGCCCGTGCCACGGCGCAGCAATATCAGCGCCACCGCAAACAAAAGCGCACTGAACATAACCAGCATGAACAATGCCCAGTAAATGTTGACATCGCTGCTGCCCAGAATGCCAAAGCGGAACGTGTTGACCATATACAGAACCGGGTTCAGTGCTGACACCCATTGCCCTGCCGTGGGCAGCAATTCTATCGAATAAAACACGCCACCGAGGTATATCAACGGAGTCAACACGAACGTTGGAATTATGGAAATGTCATCGAAGGTGTTGGCGAACAAAGCGTTGATAAATCCCGCCAGTGAAAATACCATCGCCGTCAACAGGACGACCAGTATTGTCAGCCAGACATGTTCAATACTCAGCGAGGTAAACACGAATGACATCAACGTCACGATCACACCCACTGCCAGCCCCCGTGCCATGCCGCCGGCAACAAAACCCAGCAGAATGACATAATTGGGCACAGGCGACACCAGTATCTCTTCGATGCAATGTTGAAACTTGTTGCTAAAAAATGACGAAGACACGTTGGCATATGCATTCTGAATGACCGCCATCATGATCAGGCCAGGGACAATGAAATCGATGTAGGCATAACCTCCCATTTCACCAATACGCCGACCGATCAGATTTCCGAAGATCAGGTAATACAAACCGATGGTTATGGCTGGCGGCACCAGAGTCTGCAACCAGATACGGGTAAAGCGCCGGACCTCTTTTACAAGGATGGTTTCAAAGGCTATGTACTTGTGGTTGGCAAACATGCGAACACCCTTGAGGATAGACCGATGATGATTGACTGATTTTGGTTTACTGACTTTTCAAACGGGACAAAAACAATTCTTCCAGCCGGTTGGTCTTGTTTCTCATGCTTTTGATCAGCACACCCTGTTGATTGAGCGCCGTGAACAAAGCGTTAATATCCCGGTCCGTGCTCATGGTGACCTCAAAGCTGTGCGAATCAATCCATTGGCAGCTGACCTCCGGATCATTGAATTGAGGTGCAGTGGAAATTTCATTGACCGTATCAAACACCAGGGTCTGCATGGCCAGTTTGCCGAGCAGCGCCCGCATGCTGGTATTTTCCACGATCTGCCCCTGATCGATGATGGCAATATTGCGGCACAGACTTTCCGCTTCTTCCAGGTAGTGCGTGGTCAGAATGATGGTCGTGCCCTTACGGTTGATCTCCTGCAGAAACGTCCACATGGAGCGTCGCAATTCGATATCAACGCCGGCCGTGGGCTCGTCCAGGATCAGCAACCGCGGCTCGTGCACCAGGGCGCGCGCAATCATCAATCGGCGCTTCATGCCACCGGACAGCATACGGGAGCGGTTGTCGCGCTTGTCCCACAGATCCAGCTTCTTCAGATATTTTTCGGTGCGCTCGCGCGCCAGGGAGCCTTTAAGACCGTAATAGCCAGCCTGGGTCATGACTATATCGGCCACTTTCTCAAATTGACTGAAGTTGATTTCCTGCGGCACCACACCCAGCGACAGTTTCGCTTCGTAGACATGGCTGGCAACATCTTTGCCAAATATTTTGATGTTGCCATCACTGGGATTGATCAGTGTTGAAATGATTCCAATGATGGTCGACTTGCCTGCACCATTGGGACCCAGCAAGGCAAAGAAATCGTTTTCTTTGACATCCAGATCAATGCCTTTCAGGGCAACATGCCCATTGGCATAGGTTTTACAGAGATTGCGGATGGAGATGGCATTTTGTGAATCGGCATGTGACATGGTCGCTTCTCAAATTCCAAAAAAAAAGCCTGGCAAAAGCCAGGCTTAAAATATGGCGTCCCCTAGGGGTTTCGAACCCCTGTTGCCGGGATGAAAACCCGGTGTCCTAGGCCTCTAGACGAAGGGGACAGAAAAAAATTTTTCTGCCTTATTGCAGAAAGCGGCGCGAATTTTAAGTAGCTTCGTTGTCGCAGTCAAGGTATTTTTTGTCTATTTTGATCTACTCTGACTTTTCCGATCAGCGTTGCTTATTCCGATCGGAACCGGTCAAACAGACAGCGCGCGCATAATAACAAATCTGTCATGCCGGTGATAGTCTTTTGTGCGCCTACTTTTTGACCGGCTTACCCATCTGACCTGATCTCGCCTGACCTGATATAGTAGCCAGAAACTGGAGGGCATTGCATAGATGGTTATATTCAGTCTTGTGCTGGCACTGATGTTACTGGTGGGCATCATTTACATACTGCGTCGGCATCACGAGCGAATACGGCAGGACGTTGTTGAGCGGGATCAGCCCCTTCCCCCTCTGGTCCGCGAAGTCACGCCGGTAACCACAAGCACGGAGACAACCGCAGCGACCTCCGGGGGCGATTGGCGCCAACGCTGCCAGATACTCCGGGACCAGGGGCAATATGACGCAGCACTGGCAGCCTGCCAACAGGCATGGCCGCAATGGCAAAGCTTTGACCATGCTGCACGCGTTATCCGCGCAGCCATCCGCAACACGGACAAGGACTCAGCAGAATACCAGCAATGGTTGCACCGGCTGTACCGCCTGGCTGCCCAGGCTAGTTTTCTGCATGACAAGATTGATGGTTTGCCAGCGCCGACCCGGCAAACCCTGGGGGAAAGATTTAATCCGCAGGCGCTTGAAAAACTCAGTATGCCCTGGTCGGACATTGGCTATCGAGAGCTCAGGCTTCTGACCAAGTCAGATCGCAAACAGTTGCTGGCAATGCTCGGCGAACCGAAAACTAACAAAAGTGCCCGAATTTTTCATGACAAACAATGGCTAACATCAATCTCTTGACCCTTTTGATGGCAATATGCGAACCTGTTCACATTTCGCTTACAATTGACCATGATACCCAAGCGGTGCTATACCGCTAACGGATCAGCTGACCAGCGCCCGCGGGGGTTTGTGTGCTCGCGGGACTTATGCATAGACCGGCTGCGAAGGCATCTAATGCATTCGGGTAGGTGGCCGATACTCTTAAACAGGATATAGTAGCTGCCAATAAGATCAAGGATCACCGGAATGACCTTTACAGACAAGCGCAAACGGTCAAGGACGCCTGATATAGAGCCTGACTTGCTCGATCAAGGTATTTGCCAGCTCAACATGGAAATCGAAATCCTGAGTGCCTGGCTGCATAACCTCGATGCCAATGACATTGAGCAGCGTGTTTCCTACAAAGACATGTTGCAAAGTCGCAAGGAGATGCTGCAGTCTCTGCAGCAGCAAAAGTCGGACCTGTCAGCCAGAAAATAGCCACGCACAGACAACAGGCCTGATACCTCAGCTTTCACGCCCCGATCTTTTACGTTAAGCTCCCTCCGTCAGAATATCGCAGCCAGGAAACACGACCTCCATGTCTCAGCCAGCACCACTGATGCCGTCGCAACAGCAGATCAATACCATGTTGTCACTGCAATCCGCCATGAACAGCAAAGTCGATCCTGACTGGGTCACGGCAGCCTACCCCTACCTCAGGGCCGTTGTTGTAGAAGCGGCAGAAGCCATAGAGCATCATGGCTGGAAGTGGTGGAAGAAGCAGGATATGGACATGGCACAGCTGCAGATGGAAGTCATCGACATCTGGCATTTTGTATTGTCCGAGATTTTGCTCAGGCAGCAAGGCAACGAAAAACTCGCCAGTCAGATTCTGCTGCAGGACTGCAAAAGCAATCGCAGCGATATCAGTTTCGACAACCATTCCTATCAACTGACATCGATGACCCTGCTCGACAAGCTCGAGCTACTGACGGCACTGGCGGCCGCAAGGCGTATCGAAATCCCGGTATTTGCCAGCATCATGCAGGACTGCAACATGAGCTGGGATGACCTGTTCGCTCAATATGTCAGCAAGAACGTGTTGAACTTCTTTCGCCAGGATCATGGTTACAAGGAAGGCAGCTATCAGAAAATATGGCACGGCAAGGAAGACAATGAGCATCTGGTCGAGGTAATGGCGAGCCTGCCTGCCAGTGCAGATGATTACCCCGCCCAGCTGTACCAGGCGCTCAGCCAACGCTACCCGGCCTGAAGAGCAAGGGCCATCGCCGACGCCTGCACATACTCAGTTACTGAAAATACGCATTCTCTCGATTACTGTGATCCGTGACATCGCGAACACCGGTCAAACCCGGCACATTCTCGACCAGGGTTTTTTCCACGCCCTCTTTCAGCGTTACATCAACCATGCCACAGCCCTGGCAACCGCCACCGAACTTGAGTACCGCAATGGAATCCTCGACGATCTCTTCCAGGCTGACCACGCCGCCATGCGACGCCAGTGATGGGTTGATCTCGTTGTACAGGACATAATTGATGCGGTCTTCCAGCGGGCTGTCATCACGAATCTTGGGCAGGCGCGAGTTGGGTGCCTTGATAGTCAATTGCCCACCCATGCTGTCTTTCGCATAGTCCACCACGGCATCCTCAAGAAACGGGATGCTGCGCTGCTCCAGCCAGGCATCAAAGTGGGGGTAGGATTTTTGCTCATCCTCTTCCTTCTCCTCGCCCGGGCGACAGAAAGAGATACAGGTTTCGGCCTTGGGCGTCCCCGGATCCAGGATGAACACGCGGATACCAATGCCTTCACAATCCTGTTTCTTTAACAGTTCTGCCAAATATTCCTGTGCGGGTTCTGTAATCGTGACCATAAGTACGGCATGCCTCTTGTCTTGCTTGACTGTAGTTGTTGAGCCTCAGTTGTTTCTCTGTCGTTGCTCAGACCTAATAACCAACCATTTTACTCGGTTATTATGGATTTTGCAGCTCCCGCCATGGAAAAGGCACAAATTTATCCGGGCGTGCTCTCCTTCTGGTAGAATTGCGCCTCCTTGAATTTGCCACAACAGTGACGTCGGCTGCCAACTAAACACCCTGGCCGGTCATTCGAACCATGGAATTGATCATGAAACAGCACCCAGCATTCGCCACCCTTCGCCAAGCCCTCAGCCAGCGCATACTGGTGCTGGACGGTGCGATGGGCACCATGATCCAGGCGGAGAAACTGAAAGAGGCTGATTTTCGGGGTGAGCGCTTCATCGAACATCCCAGTGATCTGGCGGGCAACAATGACCTGCTGACACTGACCCGCCCGGACGTGATCAGGAAAATCCATCACGCCTATCTTGATGCCGGCGCCGATATCGTTGAAACCAATACCTTCAACTCAACCGCCGTCTCACAATCCGATTACGGCCTGCAGGCCATTGTTCGGGAGCTTAACTACGCAGCGGCGCAGCTGGCTCGTGAATGCTGCGATGCGGTGACACAACAGAATCCGGAACGCCCGCGTTTTGTCGCTGGTGTGGTCGGGCCCACCAGCCGCACGGCGTCCATGTCACCGGATGTCAACGACCCGGGGTATCGTGCCACCGATTTTGACGCCCTGGTGGCAGACTATGAAGTCGCGGTTGAGGGCCTGATCGCCGGTGGCGCAGATATTCTGCTGCTCGAGACCATTTTTGACACCCTGAACGCCAAAGCCGCTGTCTTTGCCGCGCAAAGCACCATGGAAAAGCTGGGCATCGAAATGCCCATCATGATATCCGGCACCATCACCGATGCCAGCGGTCGCACCCTGTCCGGTCAGACCGTCGAAGCCTTCTGGAATGCACTGTCGCACGCACGCCCGCTTTCCATTGGTTTTAACTGCGCTCTGGGGGCTGCACAGCTGCGCCCGCACATCGAGGAAATCTCGCGTCTGGCCAATACCTTTGTGTCCGCGCACCCCAATGCAGGCCTGCCCAACGAGTTCGGCGAGTACGATCAAAGCGCACGGGAAATGGCTGACATTG
Organism: Pseudohongiella sp.; assembly: GCF_040877505.1. Taxonomy (NCBI): domain Bacteria; kingdom Pseudomonadati; phylum Pseudomonadota; class Gammaproteobacteria; order Pseudomonadales; family Pseudohongiellaceae; genus Pseudohongiella; species Pseudohongiella sp. The sequence goes on along the minus strand of NZ_JBBDNQ010000010.1, from coordinate 130,699 downwards.
TTGAAGAATTTGCCGCCAGCGGCTTCCTTAATATTATTGGTGGGTGTTGCGGTTCGTCACCACAGCACATCCGTGCCATTGCCGATGCCGTCAACAAATATCCGCCCCGCCCGATACCCGAGCTTGAGGTGAAATGCCGACTCAGCGGCCTGGAAGCCTTCAACATTGCCGCCGACAGCCTGTTCGTCAATGTGGGTGAACGCACCAATATCACCGGGTCGCGCAAATTCGCGCGCCTGATTCTGGAGGGCCTGTATGACGAAGCCCTCGATGTGGCCCTGCAACAGGTTGAGTCCGGCGCCCAGGTTATCGATATCAACATGGACGAAGGCATGCTGGATTCGCGCGCAGCCATGGAAAAATTCCTGCGCCTGATCGCGGCCGAGCCGGATATCAGCCGGGTACCGGTAATGATCGATTCGTCCAAATGGGAGGTTATCGAAACCGGCCTGAAAAACATCCAGGGCAAAGGCATTGTCAACTCCATCAGCCTGAAGGAAGGTGAGGAAGATTTCCTCGCCAAGGCCCGTCTGTGTCGTCGCTACGGCGCTGCTGTCGTGGTGATGGCATTCGACGAGAATGGTCAGGCCGACACCCTGCAGAAGAAACGTGATATCTGCAAACGCAGTTACGACCTGTTGGTCAGTGCGGTCGATTTTCCGCCTGAAGACATCATTTTTGATCCCAACATCTTTGCCATCGCCACCGGTATCGACGAACACAACAACTACGCCGTCGACTTTATCGAAAGCTGCCAGTACATTCGCCAGAATCTGCCGCACGCCCTGATATCCGGTGGTGTCAGCAACGTGTCGTTTTCATTCCGCGGCAATGACCCGGTGCGCGAAGCCATTCACTCGGTGTTCCTGTTCCACGCCATCAAGGCCGGGCTCAACATGGGTATCGTCAACGCCGGCCAGTTGACCGTCTACGATGACATTCCGGCTGAACTGAAAGAACGGGTGGAAGACATTGTGCTTAACCGGCGCGCCGATGGCACTGACCGCCTGATGGAAATTGCCGCCAAATACAGTGGCAGCAGCAGCCATGAATCCACTGAAGATGTGGCCTGGCGCGACGCTCCGGTGGGCCAGCGCATTACCCACGCCCTGGTCAAAGGCATCACCCGTTACATTGACGACGACACTGAAGAAGCCAGGCAGCAATTCGATCGTCCCATTCAGGTCATCGAAGGCCCGCTAATGGACGGCATGAACGTCGTGGGCGATCTGTTCGGCAGCGGCAAAATGTTTCTGCCTCAGGTGGTAAAAAGCGCTCGTGTCATGAAGCAGGCGGTCGCGTACCTGTTGCCTTATATCGAGGCTGAAAAGCTCAAACATGAACAGGCCGGTGGCGAAAGCAAAGCCAAGGGCAAAGTGTTGCTGGCAACCGTCAAAGGCGACGTTCACGACATCGGCAAAAATATTGTCGGCGTTGTCCTGGGCTGCAACAACTATGACATCATCGACCTGGGGGTCATGGTGCCTTGCGACAAAATCCTGCAGGCAGCCAAAGAGCACAAGGTGGATATCATCGGTCTCAGCGGCCTGATCACCCCGTCACTGGACGAAATGGTTCACGTTGCAAAAGAGATGCAACGGCTTGATTTCAAAGTACCTTTGCTGATCGGCGGGGCCACCACATCCAAAGCACACACCGCCGTCAAGATCGAGCAGAACTACACCAACAACGCGACGGTGTACGTGCCCGATGCCTCGCGCAGCGTCACCGTGGTGAGCAACCTGCTCAGCGATGAAACCCGCGACAGTTTTGTCGCCGGCGTCAAAGCCGAGTATGACACCGTGCGTGCGCGGACCTCGGGACGCGACCAGCGCAAAAGCCTGCTGACCTTCACCGAAGCCAACAACAATGCCGGGGACTTCAGCTGGAACGACAGTACCATCACCCCGCCCGCCTTTACCGGGCCTAAGGTACTGGATGATTACCCGCTGGAGAAGCTGGTGCCCTATATCGACTGGACACCGTTTTTCATCACCTGGAGCCTGGCAGGCAAGTATCCGGCCATTCTGCAGGATGAGGTGGTTGGCGAAGCCGCACGCGATCTGTTTGCCGATGCCCAGGCCATGCTGAAAAAGCTGATTGATGAAAAACTGCTGCGCGCACAGGGTGTCTTCGGCTTCTGGCCGGCAGCACGCACCGGGCGCAACGACGTCACGTTGTATGACGACACCGCACACAAAAACAAGCTGCATACCTTCAGCTTCCTGCGCCAGCAGGCCGCGAAAGCGACCAATATTCCCAATTTGTCACTGGCTGACTTTATTGCCCCGGCCGACCACCCTGTCAGTGACTACGTTGGTGCATTTGCGGTCACCGCCGGTATCGGTGCCCAGGAACTGGCTGAACGTTACGCGGCAGAAAACAATGACTACAACTCATTGATGGTCAAGGCGCTCGCTGATCGCCTGGCTGAAGCGTTTGCAGAACACCTGCATGAACGCGTGCGTACCGAATACTGGGCTTATGCCCCGGACGAGAAGCTTGATAGCGACGCCCTGATCAAGGAAAAATATCGCGGCATCCGCCCGGCCCCCGGTTACCCCGCCTGCCCCGAACATTCCGACAAAGTCGCGATTTTTGATTTGCTGGGTGTGGAAAAGTCGATAAACATGGAATTGACAGAAAGTTACGCCATGCTGCCGGCGGCGGCTGTGAGTGGTTTCTATTTTGCTCACCCCGAATCGCGATATTTTTCAGTAGGCAAAATCAACGATGATCAGGTCGCCGATTTTGCTGACAGGCGTCAACTCAGTGATGACGACGCCCGCCGTCTGTTACGACCTAATCTGCTGGATTAGCTTATCGATAAATTGAGTTAGTTTGTCTGGATCTTATTGATACAATAGATAAACAGTAAGATGCCAACAGAGTTCGCTTTGTTGCCATCCGGGAGCACTTATGACTCAGCACAACGGGCAGGAATCGGCTGACAAGCCCGCAGATGAGGCCTTTAACAGACACTTGAACAAACAAGAGCAAGGTGGGGAAAAGCTGTCGTTCTGGCAAACGATGCTTAGCGTGGGCCAGGCCAGCTTTGGCGTACAGAATCAGAAAAACAAAGAGCGCGACTTTGAAAAAGGTTCCATCAAGGGCTTTGTCGCCGCCGCGCTGATCTTCACTGTCTTATTTGTACTGACGCTGGTTGTGGTGGTTAATGTGGTGTTGGGCTAGATCGAAACAGCTAGACCGATACCGGCTTAGCTGGCAACGTAAAAAACCACCAGACCGACCACAATCACAACCAACGAGAAGATCGCCAGCGCATCGGCGCGGCTGTTGGCCTGAATTTCTTCTTCGGTATAGCAGCTCTCAGGGCTGTCATTACTCACATTGCTCATAGTGTCTCTCTCAACTCAGTTCAATTGGCGTTTAAGCAGTTTAGACGATGCAAACAGGATATAAAAACTTTCGGAGGCGCATTTTAATGACTTCCGGCCCAGAATCAAGAGAATCAAGCGAAACACGACCAACAAGGCGGCAATAACAGCTATGTACCGATACGACAACTACGATCACCAGATGCTGGCTGATCGTGTAGCACAATTCCGGGACCAGACCACCCGTTATCTGGCAGGCCAGCTCAGCGATCCGGAGTTCCTGCCGTTGCGCCTGCAAAACGGCCTGTACATTCAACGCCTGGCGCCGATGCTGCGCATTGCCATTCCCTACGGCATGCTCTCGTCCACGCAGATGCGCAAACTGGCCCATATTGCAGACTACTACGATAAAGGTTATGCCCACCTGACCACGCGACAGAACATTCAGTTCAACTGGCCTGCGCTGGCCGAGGTACCCGATATTCTCGAGCATCTGGCCGAGGTCGAGATGCATGCCATCCAGACCAGTGGTAACTGCATTCGCAATACCACCACCGATCAGTTTGCCGGCGTGTCTGCTGATGAAGTCGAGGACGCTCGCGCCTACTGTGAAATCATTCGCCAGTGGTCAACCTTTCACCCTGAATTCGCTTACCTGCCACGTAAATTCAAGATCGCGGTCTGTGGCACCCGGCGTGACCAGGCGGCGACCCAGGTGCACGATATCGGCCTGTACATCGTTCGCAACCAGGTCGGCGAGATCGGCTTCCGTGTGCTGGTCGGCGGCGGCCTGGGCCGCACCCCGGTCATCGGCAGTGAAATCCGTGAATTCCTGCCGCAGGAGCACCTGCTGACATACCTCGACGCCATTTTGCGGGTCTACAACCGTGAAGGACGTCGTGACAACAAATACAAGGCGCGCATCAAGATTCTGGTCAAGGAGACCGGGGTAAACGATTTTCGCGACAAGGTCGAGGCTGAATGGCTGGCCATCAAGGATGGTCCGATGACACTGACCCAGGATGAAGTCGAACGCTGCCGCGCCTTTTTCCACGATCCGGACTACAGGGATTTGCCGACACACAGCGACACCCTGGCACAGGCGCTGAGCACCGATGTCCTGTTTGCCGCCTGGTACCAGCAAAACGTTGCCGCACACAAACAACCCGGTTACGCCATCGTCACTATCTGCGTCAAGAAAACCGGTTTTGCGCCGGGCGATCTGGATTCAGATCAGATGCGCTTTGTTGCCGACCTGGCCGACAGCTACAGCTTCGGCGAAATGCGTATCGCCCATACCCAGAACATCGTGTTTGCCGATGTCACTCAGGATGCGCTTTACCAACTCTGGCAGGATCTGAAAACACATGACCTGGAAGCCGACAACCTGGGTTTGCTCAGCGACATGATCTGCTGCCCCGGCGGCGATTTCTGCGCGCTGGCCAATGCAAAATCAATCCCGATTGCGGAATCCATTCAGCGCCGTTTCAGCCACCAGGAACTGCGCGACATCGGCGCCCTGTCGCTGAACATTTCCGGCTGCATGAACGCCTGTGGTCATCACCATGTCGGCAACATCGGCATTCTGGGCGTGGACAAAAAAGGCGAGGAATATTACCAGGTATCATTGGGCGGCTCTGCTGACAATGATACGTCACTGGGTAAAATTGTTGGCCCTGCGTTTTCCCAGGACGAAATTCCCGTGGTTATCGAAAAGATTGTTGCCGTGTATAAAGAAAGTCGCCAGCCTGAGGAGAACTTTCTGCATACCTACCAACGTGTCGGTATGGAACCCTTCAAGGATGCCCTGTATGGCAAAAAAGAGCCGGTCGGCAAGGAGCCAGTTCATGAGTAAAAAGATTATCAAGGATGGCGCCATCTGCACCGACACCTGGCATCTGCTGGCAGCGGACACGCTGGGCGACACCCAGGCCGACAAACTGGCAGAACACGAGAGCGACGACATCATCGTGCCCCTGACCTGCTGGCTGGAAATCCGCGAACAACTGCTGGCAAGATCAGGCAGAACCGGTGTCTGGCTGCAAAGCAAGGAAACACCGGCCGATCTTGCTGAGGATCTGTCGCGACTGCCACTGATAGCGCTGGATTTTCCCGCTTTCAGCGATGGCCGGGCCTACTCAAGCGCCCGCGAATTACGCCAGAACATGGGATTTGAGGGTGAGATCCGGGCTATTGGCGATGTTCTGCGCGATCAACTGTTTTACATGGCACGTTGCGGTTTTAATGCCTTTGCCCTGCGTGAAGACCAGGATATTGAAGCGGCACTTGGCGCCTTTGACGACTTCAGGGACGCCTATCAGGCCAGTGTAGACAGGCCCGTGCCACTGTTTCGTCGCCGGGCCTGATTCCCTGGTCTTTGGTCGGATCTGTCGGCCTCAAGCCGACAGATCCAGCACCAGCCGACCCGTGCTCTCCCCGCGCAATACACGGGCCAGTGCATCAGCCAGCTCATTCATACCCAAACGGGTTTCCAGTTCGGCCAGATGCGATAACTTCCATTGTGTAGCCAGTTTCTGCCAAACCTGGCGCTTATGCTCTAGTGGCAGATTCACCGAATCCACACCCAGCAGATTCACCCCGCGCAAAATAAACGGAAACACACTGGCCTGAAACTGCGGCGAGGCAACCAGCCCGCAACAGGCAACACTGCCACCGTACTGCAGTGACTTGATGACATTGAACAGAATATCGCCACCCACAACATCCACCGCACCTGCCCATAGCTCTTTCGACATGGGCTTGGGCGACACCTCGGTATAGTCACTCCGACCAATAATGTCGCTGGCGCCCAGGCTTCGCAAAAATTCGTGTGACGACTCTGAACCACTCATGGCGGTGACGTCATAACCCAGCTGCGCCAGGAGTGCTACCGCAAAACTGCCAACGCCGCCACTGGCGCCGGTCACCAGCACCGGCCCCTGTTCCGGCCGCAGTCCATTCTGCAAAAGCTTGTCGACGCACAAAGCTGCGGTAAAACCGGCAGTGCCGATAATCATGCTTTCCGCCAGGCTGAGGCCCGACGGTCGTTTCACCACCCAGTCGGCAGGTACACGAATGAACTGGCCAAAACCGCCTGCCGTGTTCATGCCCAGGTCGTAACCAATCACGATGACCTCATCACCGGCAGCAAAACCAGCAACACCCGATTCAGCCACCACGCCCGCCGCGTCAATGCCGGGGGTATGCGGATACTGTCGTGTTACGCCCTTGTTACCTGCTGCCGACAACGCGTCTTTGAAATTGAGCGACGAATACGCAACACGAATCAACACATCACCGGCTGGCAGGTCGGCTACTTTACGCTGCTCAACAGCGCCGCGATAGACTGGTTTGTCACCCTGGGCGGCTGTGTCCTGCACCACAAAGGCGTCAAAAATTTCCTGATCCAGTTTCATAATGTTTCCCGTCTTTTGCTGAATGGTGGTCAAGGCATCGCCGGATGCCGACCCTGTTAAATGTCCTGCTTGCAGATAAGCCCGAACAATCTCAGAACTGGCGCTGTTCGCGCAAGCGCTGCCACCAGTTCAACAATGTCTTGTCCATGGCCTTTTGCAGCACGCCCCCCAGTTTTTCGCCCAGGGGCACCCGGATTTCGTAGTTCACTTCATAAACATCTGACTCTTTGCAGGCATCAACAATGTAATCATCGCTGGTGTTTATGGCGTCCACCATCTTGCGCTCCTGCGCCTGCAATCCCACCCAGGTTTCACCTGTGGAGATCACATCAATATCCACCACAGGACGATACTGCTTGACCCACTGCTTGAACAGGTCATGCATTTCCTCGACATCCTGCTTCACTTTTTCACGGCCTTTTTCAGTAATTTCACTGAACGGTGTCAGGGTGCGCTTGTATTCACCCGCGGTAATCATCTCAAAATCAACATCGTTCTTTTTCAGCAAACGGTGAATATTGGGCAGCTGTACCAGTACGCCAATCGAGCCGAGAATGGCAAACGGCGCCGCAATAATACGGTCGGCGACACAGGCCATCATATAGCCGCCACTGGCGGCCACCTTGTCTACACAAATGGTCAGTGGAATTTCTTTCTGTTTAAAACGCAATAATTGTGATGATGCCAGGCCATAGGCATGCACCATGCCACCGGGACTTTCCAGGCGCAACATGACTTCATCCTGCGGTTCTGCCATGGTCAACACCGCAGTGATCTCCTGACGCAGGGAATCCAGCCCCGAGGCTTCCAGGTCACCGTCAAAGCTCAACACATAAACACGGCGCCGGCGGGTTTCACCACTGTCGGTCTTTTGTTTCTTTTCTTCATCTTTCAGCCGCTTCTTTTCTGCCTTGTGAAAGCGCTTCAGGGAAAACTTGTCCAGAATGGAACGCTGCAAACCCTGCTGCAGCGATTCCAGCTCCTTGTTGACGTGTGTCACGCTGAGCTGACCACGCTGCAGATGCCGGCGATTACGCTGCCCGGCAGCAATCATCATGCTGAGAATAGCAAACACGGCCACAACAATCGTTGCTGTCTTGGCCAGAAAAACCCCATATTCAATCACGTATTCCAATGTCCCAACTCCTTTTACAGATCTGCAGATGCCCTCGCGGCATCACAATATTCCTGTATCAATTGCCCTGCCACACTGATTGCCGGCGCAGGCGTCTCCGGCAAACTGTCCACAGGGTACCAATGCGCCTCGGCAATTTCGGCCGCTTCCGGCACGATGTCACCGCTGACATAGTCGGCGTAGAACCCCAGCATCAACTGCGACGGAAATGGCCATGGCTGACTTTTAACGTAGCGGATATTGGTTATTTTAATACCCACCTCTTCATACACTTCTCTTGCCACAGCTTCCTCGGCACTCTCACCGGGTTCAATAAACCCGGCCAGACAACTGAAAAAAGTCGCGCCCCGCCGGACACTTCGGGCGAGCAGGATTCTATCACCACGGGTTACCAGTACAATAATGCAGGGATTGATTCTGGGGTAATAGTCCACTTCACAGTGCGGGCAATACAGAATCTGCCCCGGCGATCGAAAGGCATTTGCCGCCCCACAGGAGCCGCAGAACCGGTGTGTTCGCTGCCAGTTCAGCAACTGACTCGCCCGCCCTGCTAGCACAAAGGCATCAAAACCCTGGTGCAGGAGAAATTGCCGCACCGGCATGGCTTCAACATGTGTCAACGGTGGTGGCACGCTGGCCAATTGCACCGCATCACAGGGTGGATGTTCCGCCTGCAATGGTGCCACGTGCACTCTTGAGCGGGTGCAGGCATCCCAGCCGTCAAGTGCGGCCGAGGGCCACATCGGCGACTCGCCATTCAACAGCAGACAGCCGTCGAAGAACAGAATCAGATTATGCCCGCTCGCAGGGCGGTGAGAATCAGTGGTCAAACAAGCTCCCGGGCAAGATCATCTTCAAGGTCGTCATCATCCAGGCCATCATTCAACTCATGCAACCCGGCCGCGCTGCCAGTTTCAACACCGGCGGCCGGCAAGGTCTGCTCACCCAGCAGCCAGAGGCAGCGCTCGCCACTGACTTTGTTGATCTGTGACAGCAGGGAATCATGTGCACTGAGCTCTTCGGCACTGGGCTGAATCACTGTCAATACCAGTCCTTCACGACTGAGGCCCTGGTCAGGGCTTTGCTCTTTCCGCTCAGTTGATTCATCGGCCGCCAGTGACAGATCGGTTTGCCCCCCACTCAGCATCAGATACACATCAGCAAGGATTTCCGCATCCAGCAACGCGCCGTGCAGGTCACGCTGCGAGTTATCGACACCGTAGCGTTTACACAGGGCATCCAGACTGTTGCGCTGACCGGGGTGCTTGCGCCGCGCCATGCCCAGTGTATCGGTCACTGTGCAGTAGTCTTCCATGCGCCCGTAGGCGCTACCCAGACGTGCCAATTCTGCATTGAGAAAGCCGATATCAAAGGGTGCGTTATGAATCAGCAGTTCACCACCGGTGACAAAAGCCAGGAATTCGTCCACGATCGCGGAGAACTCGGGCTTGTCATTGAGAAACTCATTGCTGATGCCGTGCACTTCCTGGGCGGCTTCATCGACGTCCCGCATCGGGTTGGTGTATTGATGATAGTGCCGACCGGTCAGGCGCCGACGCTCAAGTTCAACACAGCCAATCTCGATGATCCGGTGGCTGACCGGATCCAGGCCGGTGGTTTCCGTATCCAATACAATCTGACGCATAATTCTCCGTTAATCCCCGCAGTACAGCGCTGCTGTTTAAGCCCTGCGGTTAAAGCTCCGCGATACCAAGATTGGCCAGCTCATCAGCGCGGTCATTGCCTGTGTCGCCGCTGTGTCCTTTGACCCAGCGCCAGTCAATGTCATGCGCCTGGCTCAGGGCATCCAGGCGTTGCCACAAATCCTGGTTCAATACCGGCTTCTTTGCTGCGGTTTTCCATCCACGCTGTTTCCAGCCCGGCAACCATTGTTCAATGCCGTTAAGCACATACTTGGAATCACTGTGCAGCACAACCTTGCAGTCGGGCTTCTTCAATGCCTCCAGCGCCCTGATCACCGCAGTCAGCTCCATGCGGTTATTGGTGGTCATGGCTTCGCCGCCGTGCAGGGTCTTTTCAACTCCCTTAAAGCTCATTACAACGCCCCAGCCACCTTTGCCAGGGTTACCCTTGCAGGCACCATCCGTATATATTTCAACTAAATCCTGCAATGTACTAATCCTTTACTGTAGATTCAGGTGTCGTCCTGACGCAAATTCTTGCGCGGCGGCATCGGTATGACTGTCCCGCGCCCGGAGGCAACGCGTCCGGTTTCAGCCAGCGGCGCTCCGAGCGCCGGTGCCCGCAGTTTCTTCCAGCGCGGTGCCACAGGTGTTAATGGCATGCGCTGTTTGCTGGCGACAATAAGATAGAAGGCGCCGGTCGGATTGCCCAGTCGATCAAACCAGTGTTCAAATTTGGCTGCATGGGACAACATCCCGGGGTGTTTGAGCGGCGGCATAAAGCCACCGTAAGATACCCGTTCAACATGAAAATCAAGCAGACTGAGCCAGTCAGTGAGCCGGCGACGGGAGATGAAACGCGCATTCCACGGTGTCTGCCGGTGCCAGCGCATCATCCCGTTCAGCCCCCATAAACTTGCCGGATTAAAACCCAGAATCAACAGCCGGCCTCCGGGCATCAATACCCGGGTTGCTTCGCGCAGCAAGCGATGGCTGTCCGGAGTGAAATCCAGCGCATGGTGGAGCAGGACGGCATCAATACTGTCCGTTTCAAGCGGTAATGCCTCGTTGTCCGCCACCGGGGTCTGACGCTCCGGGTCCCAGGCCGGCGCAAAACGGATCTTATGCCCGACAGGGCACTCATCCAGCATGGAAACACCCGGGGAGCAGGACAGCTGCAGCATGTGATAACCGAAAACACGACTGATGATCGGCGCCAACTGTGCCTTTTCGGCCTCAATCAGTGCCCTGCCCAACGGGCTGTGCATCCAGTCATCGAGCAGTGGTGCCAGCGCTACCGGATCCGGTATGGCACGGCGTCGAGCAAACGGCTTGATCATAATAATACCCCTGACCGGATTCTAGCACCTGGCGAGCAAACGCAACAAACAGGATCTGCTATCATCGCTCTGCAGCCAACACAATCCACAGCAGAAAGTCCGGAGTTTGCCCATGTCCCTGACAATATCGCCCATCCCTGCCTTTAATGACAACTATATCTGGGCGTTGCAAAACGGAGACGGCCAGGTATTTGTGGTGGATCCTGGTGATGCGGAGCCGGTTAATGCCTGGCTGGCAAGTCATCAGGCAATATTGGCCGGCATTCTGATCACCCACCACCATGCCGATCACACCGGAGGCATAGACGGCCTGCTGGCAACCGCACAGGTGCCGGTTTACGGGCCTGCCCGTGGCCATATCAGGCAACTGACAACCACACTCAGTGACGGTGACAAGATAAGTATTCTCGGCCATGTATTCGACATCATGGAGACTCCGGGTCACACACTTGATCACATCGTGTACTTTCATGCCGGCAACGACAACGACAGCCCCTCCGGGCCCCTGCTCTTTTGTGGCGATACCCTGTTCGCCGGTGGCTGTGGTCGCATCTTTGAGGGCAATCCGCAAATGATGTACACTTCGCTGCAGCGATTGGCCGCGCTGCCGGGCTCCACTCAGGTATTTTGTGCGCACGAGTACACACTCGCTAATCTGGCATTCGCAACCGGTGCCGAACCGGACAATGCCGACCTTGCTGAACGCCAGATCGCCGAACGCAGGAAGCGGGACCAAATGCGCCCGACGTTGCCCTCGACGATTTTGCTGGAGCAGAGAACCAATCCGTTTTTACGTTGTCACAGTCCCAGTCTGCAGGCGACTGTACAGCAACACGTGAAACAGAAACTCGACACCGGGGTGGAACTGTTTACCGCTTTGCGTCGTCTCAAGGATCAGGCTTGATACCAATGGAATATACGAGAACATGACAAAAGCGACACGTTTCACGATGGCTTCCCGGCCACCCGACGCGCAGCGCCCCAAACCAACCGGGCCCAGATTCCACCTGAAACCACTTGCCATCCTGATAGCATCGGGTATTTTCATGCAGGCTTGCAGCACCCTGCCTGAATTGACACAGGCGGATGACAACAGCCAAACCGACAGCAGCCAGCAAGCACGCACTGCCACCGGCAATCATGAAAACCGTCAGTCCCGGCGACAATCCACCGTCACCGCCTCGACCATCCACAATACCCCTGATACAGAGAATCTGCCCAGTCACGCCGACACGGTCTGGTACCGCGTCAGCAATGGATTGCAGTTCGCGCTGGAGCATCACAACGAGCAGATTGAAGAAGAAATACAATGGTTTCGCGATAACCCGCGTTACATCGCCGAGGTCACGGAGCGAGCCACCCCGTTTATTTACCAGATCGTGCAGGAAGTCGAGCGCCGGGGCCTGCCGCTGGAGCTGGCTCTGCTGCCCGTCATCGAGAGTGCATTCAATCCCATGGCGCGTTCGAGTCAAAGCGCAGCCGGTTTATGGCAATTTATGGCGCCCACGGCCCGAAGCCTGGGTCTGAAACGCGACTGGTGGTACGACGGCAGACACGATCCCGTGGCGTCGACGTCGGCTGCCCTGGATTACCTCGAATTGCTGTATGCACAGTTTGATGAAAACTGGCTGTTGGCGCTGGCCGCCTACAATGCCGGCCAGGGCAATGTGCAGCGGGCCATCAGGCGTAACCAGCAAAGCGGGCAGGACACCGACTTCTGGTCCCTGCCTCTGCCCGGGGAGACCCGGCGCCATGTGCCCAGACTGCTGGGACTGGCGCATGTCATGGCAGACCCGGACGTATTCGGACTCACGCTTAGCCCGATCCCGGACCTTCCTTATCTGGCCGCTTATGATGTCGGCTCGCAAATAGACCTGGGGCTGGTTGCACAACTGGCAGAGCTCGACTCGGAGCTTGTATATCAGTTCAACCCCGGATACCTGCAGTGGGCCACTCACCCTGACGGGCCACACACTGTCTGGTTGCCCGTCGACAGTTTGCCGGTGTTCGAACAGAATCTGGCCGCTCTGGGTGACAGTCGTATTACCTGGGATCGTTATGTCATTCAACCCGGCGACACTCTTGGCGGCATTGCGAGCCGTTTTGGCACTCAGGTAAGCGCCCTGCAGCAAACCAATGATATTGTCGGCAGCCGGATAGTCGCAGGTGACTCACTTTTGATCCCGCGTGCCTACCGCGCCGGAGAACCCCTGCCCTCACCTTCCGTGGTGCTGGCTGCCGCCAACTCGCAGCCTGTGCCCGCCGGTCAGTATACCGTGCGCAGTGGCGACAGTTTGTGGAAAATAGCCAACCGCTACCGTTTGACCGTGGCAGAGCTGGCCAGGTGGAACAATATAGAGACAGATTCGGTACTGAGGCTGGGGCAGCGTTTACGACTGGAGCCGGATACCCTGGCCGCTCGTGACACTACTCCTCACAACCCTGTCACCCATGACACCATCAGTGACCCGCAAATGCTGCAGTATGTAGTAAGAGCCGGAGACTCTCTGGCAAAAATTGCCAGAGAGCACAGTGTCAGTATTGAGGAAATCGCTCGCTGGAACCAGATCGCTCGCAGCAATGTCATATATCCCGGACAGGAATTATTGTTGTATCTCGAATGAGCCCGTTGCCAGTTACAGCAATCGGGCCCCAATCAATATCACAACCAGCATGACTGTCACCCACAGCAACATGCTGCCGGTGGGCCAGGTTCTTGCCAGCGGGCCTTCCGGCCCGTGATAACGCAACCACATCTGTGGCAGGCGCTTGCCTGGCTCAACGACCAACGACTGAAGCACACCATTCAGCACCACAACCAGGTGCAGGAAAGCTGTCCACATTTTTGGCCCCAGCCGTCTGTAGAAATAATCCGTATCCAGGCTGATCGTCAATGTACGCTTCATCATCGGCAAGGTGACAAAGAAAGCCAGCCCTGCGAACAACAGCAACTGCAGTTGTGTCACCAGGTGATCTGCGGTATACGGCACGTATTCCACTTCATACGGCAGGTATTGATACAACAGAGACGGGAAAACCCCAAGCGCCACACAAGCCACGGCAAAAATGATCATGGCAGCCTGCATGTTCCAACCTGGATCTTTCGGCCGCAAGCCGGAATCCTTCTGGAAAAACACAAACCACGGGAACTTAATGCCTGCGTGCAGGAACACCCCGGCCGAGGCTGCTACCAGCCCATACCAGACAAACGCCATTTCACCGTATGCCGCACTCTGACTGATCATGGATTTGGAGATAAACCCGGAGGTATACGGAAATGAAGAGATGGCGAGCGCCCCGATGGTGCCACAGATAGCCGTGACCGGCATGGTGCGGTACAAACCACCCAGATCGGTACACTTACGTTTACCGGTTTGCACCATCACCGCGCCCGCACTCATCAACAACAGGGCTTTGTAGATGATGTGAGAGAACGCGTGTGCTGCGACCCCATTCAACGCCAGTTCAGTGCCAATACCCACACCCACAACCATGAAACCAACCTGGTTGACGATGGAATAAGCCAGAATGCGACGCATGTCATTTTCCATCAAGGCATAAATGATGCCGTAGAAAATCATGTACAGGCCTACCCAGATCAATACCTGTTGACCGGGGAACAACAGCAGCAAGGTCAGTACCGCGGTTTTCGTGGTGAATGCTGACAGAACCACGGAACCGGTCGGGCTTGCTTCAGGATAAGCATCGGATAACCACGAAGACAACGGTGGCGCTGCCGCATTGATCAGCACACCAATCAGCATCATCCAGGTGGCAAAACTGTCCACTGTCAACGCCTGGATCTCAATGGATCCAGTCTCAATCGCAACACCGACAATGCCGATTTTGAGAATCACACCACCGATGAAATGCACGATCCCGTAGCGAATACCGGCGCGACGCGCCTCCGGCGTACCCCCACTCCACACCACCAGCGTGGAGAAAATCGCCATGAATTCCCAGAACAGAAACAGTGTTATGAGGTCACCGGCAAAGCTGACACCTACAGCACCCGCCGCATAAGCCATGGACGCCGACATTTCAACAACGCTGGCGTGTCGATAAGCAAACAGGCCGCCCAGCATGGCCATAAGGGCAAAGATGGTGGCAAACATCCGGCGGACACTGCTGGCCTCAACCAGTTCTATATCAAACCCCAGAAATCGCGCACTGGCCAGAACACCGTCATCCAGATTCCAGATCATGAACAGCGTCAATAACGGTACCAGCAATAACAGCGCCGGGCGCAGCTTTGCACTGACTATCGGCACCAGCAACGCACCTGCGATCATGATGAACGCAGGCGGAAAAATTAAATCAATGTTCATCATAGTACGTATCCGGACGCTTCAGAAACATGCCCAGCACCTTGGCAAACACCACCATGGCCAGACAACTGACAAAACCAAAGATGGCGTAGAAAGCGAACCAACCATCGACGGTGAAATAATCATGCACATCCACCACAAACTGGGCGGCTACCGTCAGCGCCAGAATGACACCAAAGCCCCACCACAGTTTACGAATGGTGTCAGGGCGCACCAGCCAATGGGGCTTGCCATCGACCAGGTCAGGTACCTGCACGCGAGGGCAATCCTGTCCATAAACCGGCGCATGATAACCCGCCGGTTTTGATGTTTCGGCTGTGCCCAAAGGCTGCTCGTCTATCACCGCATACCCCCTACTATCTGAGACTCAAGTTCCAATACCGGACCATTCAGGAAGAAGAACAGCAACGTTAATGTCGCTGTCAGGCACAAGGCTGCCACCATGGTTACCGGGGCCTCCTTATGGTCTTTCAGTGTGACATCCTCCGCTTTGAAGAAGGCTTTATAAATGATGGGCAGAAAATACGCCGCATTCAGTGCCGTGGAGACGATCAGCACAGCAAGCACAAAGTAATTATCCGCCTGCATGGCACCGGCGATAAAGAACCATTTGGACACAAATCCTGCCGTGGGAGGTACACCGATCATCGACAATGCGCCTACGGCAAATGCCGTCATGGTGAAGGGCATACGCCAGCCAATACCGTTCAACTGCGTGATCTCGGTTTTCTTGGAGGCCACGTAGATGGCGCCGGCGGTGAAAAACAGAGTGATCTTGCCAAAGGCATGCGCCGCAATATGCAGGGCCGCGCCGATTTCTGACAACGGCGCCAACACCATGGCAGCCATCACGATATAACTTAGTTGACCTATGGTTGAATACGCCAACAAGCGTTTGATATTGGTTTGCCGCAGCGCGATACAGGAGGCCGCCACAACGGTGAAACCAGCCAGGTAAACAGCAATTTCCTGGAATGGCACCTGCGCCAGATAGTCAGTACCAAAGGTGTAAATGACCACCTTGGTCAGGGTAAAAACGCCCGCTTTCACGACCGCTACCGCATGCAGCAGGGCCGACACCGGCGTTGGTGCAACCATCGCTGCCGGCAGCCATCTGTGCACCGGCATCACCGCCGCCTTGGCTACACCAAACAGGAACAGCATCAGCAGCAATGTCGCCGAACCGGCGGCCAGGTTGCCTTCCAGAATACCACCGGGCATGAAGTCCAGTGTCCCGGCAGCGGCATACACCCAGATAATGGCCGGCAGCAGGAACACAATAGACGTGGTCATCAGGATGCCGAGATAAGTTCGACCGCCTGCTTTGGCCTTGGCATCACCCTTGTGGGTGACCAGTGGGTATGTGGAAATAGTCAGCACTTCGTAGAAGATAAACAGCGTCAGCAGGTTGGCCGAGAACGCCACCCCCATGGCGCCGAACAATGCGATGGCAAAGCAGACATAAAAGCGCGTCTGATTCTTCTCGTTCGTGCCTCGCATGTAACCAAAGGCATAAACTGACGTCACCACCCACAGGCCACTGGCAATCATGGCAAATAAAATGGACAGAGGCTCGGTATTGAAGGCAATGCCAACACCGGCCATGACCGTAAACAGCTCAATACCGATCTCTTCGCCTGCATTCAGTCCGATCAAAACGCGAATGACCAGGGCAAACAGGCTCACTGCAGTAACCATGGTGATGGTTTCGCGAAGGTTGGGCCAGCGCCCCGTCAAACCAATCAGTACCGACCCCAACAAAGGGGTCAGCAAGGTCAGTATCAGCGCAGTATTTGCGGTCACTGGACAACTCCTCCTGCCATCAACTGCGCAGCAGCCGCTTCGGCGATATCAACAGTCAAACGGGTATCAATACCAAAATAGACATTAGCCAGGATAAGTATCCAGACCGGGATTAACAGACTGGCAGGCGCTTCACGCCGGGTCGGATCTTTGGCCTCACCAAAAAAGCCGGCCTCAACCACCCGTCCGACATAAACCACCGCCAGCATCGAACCCACCAGGATGGCAATCACGATTGGCCACCAACCCAGTTCAACGGCTGCCAGTATCAGGTGCCATTTGCTGACAAAGCCCACTGTGAGCGGTACGCCAATGAGGCTCAGGCCGCCGATCACAAACGCCCAGAAAGTCAGCGGCATGGTTTTGGCCAGACCCTGCATATCAGAAAGATGGGTGCCGCCCAGTCGGTACATGACCGCACCCAGCGCCATAAACAAGGCGCCTTTCATCAACCCGTGGTTGAACATATGCAACAGCGCCGCAGTCAGCCCCATGGCCGTACCCATGGCAATACCCAGCACGATATAACCGATCTGAGCGACACTGGAATAAGCCAGCATGCGTTTGATGTTGGGCTGACCAATGCTCACCGTGGAAGCACTCAGCAATCCGATCACCGCCAAAGGAATCAGAACTTCAGCCAGCGGCTCGACGCCAAAACTGAATTCGGGACCAAAGATGGTAAAAACAAAACGAATCAGGATATAAATCGCCACCTTGGTCGATGTTGCTGCCACCAGAGCAGTTACTGCGGAGGGTGCGTAGGTATACGCATTGGGCAACCAGAGATGCAGCGGGAACAAGGCCAGCTTTAAGCATATTCCGGTCACGAGAAAGGCAAAACCCGTGCGTACAGTGCTGCTGTCACTGATGGCCGGCAAGCGCTCGGCCAGATCGGCCATGTTCAGGGTGCCCGTCATCACATACAGAAGACCGATACCAATCAGGTAGAACGTGCCGCCAATGGTGCCCATCACCAGGTAGGAGAATGATGCCGTCAGCGCACGCCGGTCGCGGCCCATGGCAATCAATGTATAGGTCGCCAGTGATGAAATCTCGAGGAATACAAATACGTTGAAGGCGTCGCCGGTTGCCGTCATGCCGCACAGACCCAGACTCAGCAGCAACAGCGCAGCGTAAAACATCGGGCTGCGTTCAGCACCGACTTCCTGCTCAACACTCAGGCGCGCATAAGGCATGACAATACTGGCCAGACCGGTGATCAGAACCAGCAACAGCGCATTGGCAAAATCTATGCGATATTCGATACCCCAGGGGGCTTCCCAGCCCCCCATGGTGTAGATGATGACGCCTTGCGCCTGCACCTGAACCAGCAAAAGCACAGCACATAACAAGGCAAACCACGATACCAGCGTTGACAACAACCAGGGCCACGTGGCGCCTCGCGTCAGCGCAACAATCGGCGCCGCCAGCAGCGGCGCCAGTACAACGAGTACAGGAAGATGCATTAACATTAGAGTGAGGAGTCCATTTTATGCAGGTCGTCTTCTTCAATAGTGCCGAACGACTCTTTGATACGGATAGTCAATGCCAGACCCACAGCGGTGGTGGCAACGCCCACAACAATCGCTGTCAGGATCAACACGTGTGGCAAGGGGTTTGAATACAGATCCACATTCTCGTTGTACAGCGGCCCCGAACTACCGTTGATGTAGCCGAAGCTGATATACATAAAGAAAACCGAAGTCTGGAAAACGTTCAGACCGATCATTTTTTTCACCAGATTACTGCTGGAGATGACCATGTAAAGTCCGGTCATCATCAGGAATATGATGATCAGATACGTCCAGATGCCCAGCCCGCTCATAAGGCGTCTCCTTCAGATTCACCGCGGGCAGCAAAGGTGAAGAACATCAGCATGATGACCGAAGTCACAGTCAGCCCTACGCCAAACTCCACCAGAATAATGCCCAGATGTTGTCCGGCCACCGGATAGGCGCCCAGCACATTGTAATCAAGGTAGTTGGCGCCCAGGAACAGACTGACGACTCCCACACCGGCGTACAGCAGAACGCCCGCCGAGGCCACCACTCGCAATATCCATTCCGGCGCGATTTTTTGTGTCGCCCGCACCCCGAATAACAGTGTATGAATGACAAAAGCTGACGCAAAAATCACGCCGGCCTGAAAGCCGCCGCCGGGACCAAAATCGCCATGAAACTGAACGTAAAGCCCGAACAGCATGACGTAGGGAATCAGGAATTTGCCAACAACACGCAAAATCACATGATCATTCATCACTGGTTTCCTCTTCGCGACGACGACGCCCGCCTATCAAAAGCAGAACACCAATACCGGCGGTAAAAATCACCACTACCTCGCCCAGGGTATCGAAGCCCCGATAACTGGCCAGTACCGCCGTCACCAGGTTTGGCACATCGATTTCGGACATGGACTGGTAAATATACCGGGGGGCAACATGGGTGTGTACCGGATTGTCGGCAGCACCAAATGGCGGCAGATCCACGATGCCGTAGACCAGTGTTGCGCCGGTGACCACAACGATGGCAAGAGGTAACAGGCTGATCTTTTTCTTGACCAGTGTTTTCTCCCTGTCACGGCCGACCAGCCCCAGGGTTGCCAGCATCAGTATGGTAGAGATACCGGCACCAACCGCTGCTTCCGTGAACGCCACATCGGCGGCCGCCAGCATCATGAAAAGAGATGCCGACACCAGGCTGTAAATACCAAACAGCATGACCGCACTGAACACGTCCCGGATCCGCACAATGGCAATCGAGATGATTGCGAGAAACGCCAGCAGGAAAACATCTATAAGTTGTTCGAGAATCATGTGGCCCGTCCTTCACTATTTTTACCCGGGCCGGCGTCTGCTTTCAGCCAGGGCTTCAAGCCACCATGTCGCGCCGCTTTTGCCAGTGCGTGTGTCGCCGTCGGGCAGGTAAACAGCATGAACATGAATATCAACAGCAATTTCACACTGGCCAGCGTCAAGCCAAACTGCAGCATCAGTCCGCCAACAAAAAAACCGGTGCACAGTGTGTCGGTGATCCCTGCCGCATGCATGCGGGTATAAAAGTCCGGAAATCGCAAAATGCCAATGGCACCTACAATGCCCAACACAGCACCCAGGCCAAGCAGAACGGCGGACAGAATCTGCAGAATATCCACGGTTACTCGTCCTCCTGACGTTTGCCGGCATGAACGGCTGCCTCATCGTGACCATCATGGCCAAGACTGCCGAATTCGAAGTACTTCATCACCGCAATGATGGCAACAAAATTGATCATGGCATACACCAGTGCAATATCCAGATAGTCACCACGCCCGGCAATGGCAGCAATCACGGCGATCAGCAAAACAGTTTTGGTGCCAAACATGTTAACGGCCAGGATTCGGTCGTAAATTGTAGGCCCCAACAGCGCGCGTGTGATGGCGAGTGTCATGGTCACCAGAATAGCCAGAGCGGCCGACGTTAAAATCATGATTTGACCTCGATGCTGGCAGGAACACGTTCATCAAAGTCGCCCTGTTCTACACCTTGCGCCGACTCTTCATTGAGGGCATGCACCTCAATCTCGTTGCCGTCAATCTGCAGTGTGACGGTACCGGGTGTCAGGGTGACAGAGTTACCCAGCACCACCTTGCCCAGGTGACTGCGCTGACTGATTGGCACACGCAAAATGCGCGGATTGATATCGGGCGTCGGACTGAGAATGGTCTGCACCATCTTGACATTGGATACGACGATCTGCCACAGCAGATACAGCCAGTAACGCACGAGTTTCGCGCTCAGGTGCAGCGGATGACTTTCATCATCAACAACGTCCATACGATGCGCCATGAACGCTGCAAACAGCACGGAAACGATACCCAGGGAAATCAAAAGTGGTTTGGTGTAGCCGGACAGTACCCACCACAAGAGGGCGAGGAAGAACAACAGACCTGTCATGTGTTTCATTTTTTGTTTTGCCTCAATGCTGATGTCAGCATGCTGTCAATGTGCAGAGATTTTTATGCGACAGCCAGAAATATCGAAGGTGAAAACTAGCAAACCGGGGCAATGTTGGCAAGAAAATCCGTATTCGAAAATGCCGAAATCGTCGGCGATGCCACCACCGCCTGTGTCGAAACCAACAAAAAAGCCGGAGCAGACCCGTGTCTTCTCCGGCTTGTTCATGAGCTCTCAGGCAACCCGTTCAGGCCCTGGTCAGCATACCCACCTCAGGCTCACAGCCCTGATATGTCCGCCTCTTGCTGCAGGTTTCTCAACAGCGCATCAAAGCTGGTACGCCCCTGATTCTCTACCAGCGCGGTCATCAGCTGCTGTCGCTGCTCCTCAGGCATATCTGCGGCACTGCCCTCTTCAACCGCCTGCAGCTCGACAAGCACGTAGGCACCGTTGTTCAGGCTGAAGCCACGTCGCACCGGATCGGCGCCCTGCGGTGCCGGCATCTGGAAGACGTTCCGTACAATTTCGGTATTGACGTTACTCTGGTTACGACGAACATCGTCATGTTCATTCCAGCTCAGTGAGTCGGCTGCCACCTGTTCGCTGATGTCTTCACCGGCTTCCAGCGCTGCCAGCAGGCGCTCACCCAGTTCACGGGCCATCTGTCGCTCTCTCTCGCCGCGCAGGGTCACCGCTATCTCGGAGCGCACCTCCGCAAATGGCATCAACGCTTCGGGTCGGTGTTCGCGCAAATGAATCACAACTGCGCGGGTGTCACTTAATTCGATCAGCTCGCTGTTGAGTTCTTCGACCAGAACATCGTCAGAGAACGCCGCCTCTGCTACCTGTTGGTCAGAGGTGATATCAGTGCTGCCACCGTCACGACCAAAAAACGCACTTTGCTGAATTTCAAGCCCGAGTTCTTCATTGATCGCCTGCAGATCAAACGTCTCAAAGGCCAGATTGGCCATCGTTTCGAGACGGCTGAAATAAAGTTCATCAACTTCAGCCGCATTCAGGTCGCGCTCAATTCGCTCTGCCACTTCTTCGAATTCGGGGTATTCCTGCGCATCGTACTCGGTCAACCTGACCAGATGCACACCAAACTCCGACACCACAGGATCAGATACCTGACCCACGTCCAGCGTCACCAGCGCCTGCTCCAGCGCATCGGGGAACACGCTGCCGTCGGTGTAACCAATGTCACCGTCGTCTTCGGCTGAAACCGTGTCATCGGAATACTCGCGAGCGAGTTCGCCAAAATCCTCGCCGGCATCCAGTCGCGCCTTTACCTCAGCCGCCAGTGCCAGTAATTCCTCTTCCGAGGCATCACCACCCAGTTCCCACAGGATATGCGACGCACGTCGCTCGACATTGGCAATGGCCGCCTCCCGCTCCTCTTCGTACTGTGCCCGGACACGGGCATCGTCGACCGCCACCTCGTCAAAGATACGATCCTTGTCCAGCACGACGTAATTGACAGATACCTGTTCCGGTGCAGTGAATTCGGCCGGATTGTTGTCGTAATAAGCCCGGATATCTTCCTCCGCAATTGCTTCGCCAAGGGTCCGGTTAGCAAGTGGAACAGACAGATAACGGAAGTCACGGGACTGCAATTCCAGCGCTGCCAGGCGCTCAATATCCTTGTCAGTCACAAAGCTGCTGCTGGCATAGGCATTCGCCAACTGACTCATCATCATCTGCTCGGCCAGCGATGCCCGGTATGCCTGCGGACTGAATCCCTGAGCGCCCATGGTACGACGTGCCAGGTCTGCGTCAAACACACCGCCTAGCTGAAACTGCGGTGTACGCACAATCTGACGATCCAGCGAATCGTCTGAAATAGTCATGCCTGAGTTTTGCGCCGCCTGCATCAGCAAACGGTCTTCGACCAATTGCCCAAGGGCGATCTCGCGCAACAACTCTTCATCAAAATCCTGAACATTGGCACCCATTTGTGCCATCAGATTCTGCAGACTTAGGGCCAGCTCCTGTTCGGTGATGTCTTCGCCGTTAACACTGGCGACATTATTGCCACCCAGGAAACCACCGATTATCGATTCAGCACCGAACAAAGCAAAAATACCGATAATAAAACCGATGATGATTTTGGCGATAACACCCTGGGAGTTATCTCTGATGGTCTGCAGCATACAATTTCCTGAAAATCTTGAGTTGGATCCACGGTATCAGTAATACACGATCGTTATCGTCAAACTAAAAGGGCGCATCAATGATGCGCCCTTTTACCGGTTCTGATTATCGGCCAGTTGGACGTGATGATCACAATCCGCACGTTCCTGCTAATCAGTATCCGGTTCTGACAGCATACCGGATGCAATAGCCGGCCAGATCAGCTTAGCTGTTTACCGCATCTTTCAGTGCTTTACCCGGCTTGAAATTCGGCACTTTCGCCGCTTTGATCTGGATAGTTGCACCTGTCTGCGGGTTACGGCCAGTGCGCGCAGCACGGTCTTTTGTGCCAAACGTACCAAAGCCGACGAGTACCACCGGCTCACTTTTTTGCAGTGAGTCTGTAATCGTGTCAATCATCGCATCAACGACGCGGGCAGCAGCCGCTTTTGGCAAATCTGCACTGGCGGCAACGGCTTCGATCAATTCTGATTTATTCACAGTATCCCCTTGTTTTTCTATACCTGTTAATGATGTGTCGGAGTGTAGGTTTTAATCTGGTTTACTTCCCACCAGACGGAGCTGTATGCCACCTCGCCGAACTCCAATGAGTCTGGCGGCGCGCGGCACAGAGCCGCAAACAACCGCCACTTTATACCAAGCGCTTGAAACGCATGTCAACAGAAAACGCCGTAATCAGTGGGTGCTGACAGCATTTTCGTCTTTTGCAGCGTCTTTTCCGCTAATTGGACCGTCACCCTGCGGTAATGGCTGCGGCATGCGTTCCAATGCCAGCTCCATCACCTGATCAATCCACTTGACCGGATGGATGGACAAGTCAGCCTTGATATTGTCCGGAATCTCTTTCAGATCGCGCTCGTTATCAGCCGGAATTATCACCGTCTTGATGTTGCCGCGATGTGCTGCCAACAGCTTTTCCTTCAAACCGCCGATGCGCAAAACCTGTCCACGCAAGGTGATTTCACCCGTCATGGCCACATCCGCTTTCACCGGAATATTGGTCAACACCGACACAATGGCCGTGCACATGCCAACACCCGCACTGGGACCGTCCTTGGGCGTAGCGCCTTCGGGCACGTGTATATGCAAATCAATATTTTCATGGAAATTGGATTTCAGGCCCAGCATCGCAGCGCGGCTTCTGACGACCGTCAGGGCCGCCTGAATGGACTCCTGCATGACATCGCCCAGAGAGCCGGTCTTGACCGTTTTGCCTTTACCTTCGACGGCAACCGATTCAATTGTCAACAGTTCGCCGCCCACCTGGGTCCAGGCCAGGCCGTTAACCTGCCCTACCCGGTTGCTTTCTTCGGCGACACCATAGTCGAACTTGCGCACCCCGGAATAGTTCTCCAGCAGGTCCGGGGTCAGCTTGAGCTGTTGTGTTTCCGCCTTGCCCTTGCCTTTCACTTTATCATCGCGCAGCGCTGCTTCCTTGACCACCTTGCGGCACAGTTTTGCTATCTCCCGCTCGAGCCCGCGAACACCGGCTTCCCGGCTGTAGTAGCGGATCAGGTCGCGGATGGTTTCTTCGGGCACTTCCAGCTCGTCCTTGGCCAGGCCATTGGCCTCGAGCTGCTTGGGTAGCAGGTATTTGGAGGCGATACTGGTTTTCTCGGCCTCGGTGTATCCGGGCAGACGAATCACTTCCATACGGTCCAGCAGCGGCCCGGGAATATTCATGGTATTGGAGGTACACACAAACATCACCTCGGACAGGTCGTAATCGACCTCCAGATAATGGTCATTAAATGCCTTGTTCTGCTCCGGATCCAGCACTTCCAGCAGCGCAGAAGCCGGATCGCCGCGGTGATCCATGCCCATTTTGTCGATCTCATCGAGCAGAAACAGCGGGTTCCTGACGCCGGCCTTGGACAGCTTCTGCATCAGCTTGCCCGGCAGGGAACCGATGTAGGTGCGCCGGTGCCCACGAATCTCGGCTTCGTCGCGGACCCCGCCCAGCGCCATACGAATAAATTTGCGATTGGTCGCTCTGGCGATGGACTCCCCCAGCGAGGTTTTACCAACCCCGGGAGGTCCCACCAGACACAGAATCGGGCCCTTGAGTTTTTTCACGCGTTTCTGTACCGCCAGATACTCCAGAATGCGCTCTTTCACCTCTTCCAGCCCGTAATGGTCGGCATTAAGAATATCTTCGGCTTTGTTCAGCTCCAGACTCACCTTGCTACGCTTTTTCCAGGGGATGTTCACCATCCAGTCCAGATAGGTGCGCACCACGGAGGCTTCTGACGACATCGGCGACATCATCTTGAGTTTGTTCCACTCAGCCAGTGACTTGTCTTTGGCTTCCTTGGTCATGCCGGCTTTTTCGATCTTGTTTTTAAGCTCTTCGGCCTCATTGGGGCCGTCTTCCATCTCACCCATTTCCTTCTGGATGGCTTTCATCTGTTCGTTCAGATAGTACTCACGCTGGCTTTTTTCCATCTGTTTTTTGACACGACCGCGAATGCGTTTTTCGACCTGGAACAGGTCAATTTCCGCCTCAATCAATCCCATCAGATGTTCAATACGCGGCTGCAATCCCACCAGTTCCAGCAGGTTCTGTTTTTCCTGCAATTGCAGTGACATATGGGACGCGATGGTATCAACCATGCGGCCAGGCTCATCAATGCCCGATATCGAACTCATCACTTCCGGCGGAATCTTGCGGCTGAGCTGCACGTACTGATCAAATTGCGACAGCAGTGACCGCAGCAGTAACTGGGACTGTTTGTCGGGCAATGGGTCGGAGTACAACGGCATGACTTCGCTCTGGAAGTAATCTTCCTCCAGCTCGACAGAGCGGATACGCGCACGCGTCACACCCTCGACCAGCACCTTGACGGTGCCGTCTGGCAAGCGAATCAATTGCAGGATGGTGGCAACAGTGCCGACTGAAAAAATGTCCTTCAGCCCCGGGTCATCCTCGGACGCATTCTTTTGTGCCACCAGCAACACCTGCTTGTGGCTGTGCATGGCTACTTCCAGCGACCGGATCGATCGTGGCCGTCCGACAAACAGCGGTTGCACAATCTGCGGGTAAACAACAACATCGCGCAGGGGTAATAAAGGAAGACTTGACCTGATGTCAGTCGGGGTATCGGAAGCGTCGCCCATAATAATACTCATCGTAATCGTAGTGGCTATTGCCTGTTAATGTGAGGCCTGCAGCGAGGGATTTCAAGGGGTATATGAACAGCAGGCGCTGATTCACGTCAAATGAACGACAGACGGGTTTGAATCCGGCAACTGCAAGCCAGGCAACCGGGTGAGCTGTAACCCCGGTGCGCAAGAATACGGCCGGGGCAACGGACTACCAAGTTGTCTACTCAGCTGTCCTCTTAGTGCAGACAGTGCAGACAGTGCAGATGCAGTTCAGATGTTTATTCCGCCGTGCGTGACGGCTGCTGCTCGGTTTCGTACATCAACAGCGGCTCGGACTCACCATTGATGACGGCAGCATCGATAACAACTTTGGCAACATTTTCCATGGAGGGAATTTTGTACATGCTCTCCAACAGAACGTTTTCCATGATTGAACGCAGACCCCGTGCGCCGGTCTTGCGTAATTTGGCCTTGGTGGCAACGGCCTGCAACGCATCGTCACGAAACTGGATTTCCACGTCTTCCATCTCAAACAGCTTCTGGTACTGCTTGACCAGTGAGTTTTTGGGCTCTTTGAGAATACGCACCAGCGCATCCAGGTCGAGCTCTTCCAGCGTCGCAATCATGGGCAGACGACCGACAAATTCCGGGATAAGACCAAATTTGACCAGATCCTCCGGCTCGACATTGCGCAGGGATTCGCCAATCATCTTGTCAACATCCTTGCTGCGCACTTCGGCACTGAAACCAATGCCGCTTTTCTCCGAGCGATCGCGAATGATTTTGTCCAGCCCCGCAAACGCACCGCCGCAGATAAACAGGATATTGGCAGTATCAACCTGCAGGAATTCCTGCTGTGGATGCTTGCGGCCACCTTGCGGTGGTACCGACGCAACGGTACCTTCAATCAGTTTCAACAGGGCCTGCTGCACACCTTCACCCGACACATCACGGGTGATGGAAGGATTGTCGGATTTACGCGAAATTTTGTCGATTTCGTCGATATAGACAATACCAATTTGTGCTTTTTCAACATCATAATCGCATTTTTGCAGCAACTTCTGGATGATGTTCTCAACGTCCTCACCCACATAACCGGCTTCGGTCAGGGTCGTTGCGTCGGCGATGGTGAAGGGCACATCCAGCAGTCGCGCCAGCGTTTCTGCCAACAGGGTCTTACCGGTACCCGTCGGCCCGATCATCAGGATATTGCTTTTGCCAAGCTCGACCTCGCCTTTGCGGTGGTCGTAGCCAAGACGCTTGTAGTGGTTGTACACAGCCACTGCCAGAACTTTCTTGGCGTTCTCCTGCCCGATAACATATTCATCAAGCGTTTGTTTGATCTCAGCCGGGGTCGGCAGCTTCTTGCTCCCGGACTCCGCCTCTTTCTCCTGTATCTCCTCGCGGATAATATCGTTGCAGAGGTCAACACATTCATCGCAAACAAATACAGAAGGGCCGGCGATCAGCTTACGGACTTCGTGCTGGCTTTTACCGCAAAACGAGCAGTACAGCAGCTTGCCGTTGTCATCACCCTTGTTGTAGCGATCATCAGACATTCAAATTCCTCTAACGTGTAACCGCAGCCAATCTGGCATCGGAGCTGGTCAGACTGCGCGATCAACTGCGCGTTTCTGCTCCGATATTACACGGCTCTGCGTGAAATAACCTTATCAATCAAACCGTATGATACTGCCTCTTCGGCATTCATGAAATGGTCGCGTTCCGTCTCGCGCTCAATCTCTTCCAGCGAGCGGCCGGTATGATGCGCCATGATTTCATTGAGTTGCCGACGCATCTTCAGAATTTCAGTGGCCTGAATCTCGATATCCGAGGCCTGACCATGCGCGCCGCCACTGGGCTGATGAATCATCATCCGCGAGTTGGGCAGCGCGTGGCGCTTGCCGGCCGCGCCGCCGGTGAGCAGAAACGCGCCCATGCTGGCGGCCTGGCCGATGCACATGGTACTGACATCGGGTTTGATGAACTGCATGGTGTCATATATCGACAGCCCGGCAGTCACTGCACCACCAGGCGAGTTGATATACAGGTGGATATCCTTGTCCGGATTTTCCGACTCCAGAAACAGCAATTGCGCCACCACCAGATTGGCCATGTGGTCTTCGACCGGGCCAATCAGGAAGATGACACGCTCTTTGAGGAGGCGCGAATAGATGTCATAAGCGCGCTCGCCACGGGCATTCTGCTCAACCACCATGGGGACCAGGTTGGCTTCTATCATCGAAAGCATCGATTCACTCGACATATGATCAGGCCTTTTTGTCTGTCGCTTTATCACTCTTTGTCAGCTTTTTTCGCCGGCTTCTTTGCTGCTTTTTTGGCAGCCGGCTTGGCTTCGCCATCGTCAGCCTTGGCTGCCGTCTTTTTGGTGGCTGTTTTGCCGGTTTTACTTTTACTCTTGCCGGTGTCCTTGTCAGCGCTCTCTTCCGCCGCCTGCTTCGGATTGGTCAATTCCTGATAGCTGACCTTGCGCTCCTTGATCTGCGCCTGCTCGGCAATCAGATCAAACACCTGGTCTTCCAGCACAGCTGACTCAACCGTGTCGAGTTGCTCTTTGTTGCTGTAGTAATAATTAACCACTTCGTCCGGCGTTTCATAAGTTGCCGCAATGTCTTCAATGGCTTCACGGACCCTGGCTGCATCAGCGCGCAGTCCTTTCTGCTTGATAACCTCGCCCAGAATAAGACCCAGCTTGACTCGTTTTTCGGCCTGCTCACGGAACAACTCATCAGGCAGCAGGCTCGGATCCAGATTCTGCGCACCAGCGCCGAACTGCTGCAGGGCCTGCTGTCGCAATACGTCTATTTCAGCGCCAACCAGCGCCGTCGGAACATCGACTTCATTCTGCTCAAGCAGCACGTCCATGACGTTGGTCTTCAGGCGGTTTTTGCTCGCCTTCTTCAGTTCGCGTTCCATATTGGCAGCCACTTCCTTACGGAAGCCCGCCTCACCACCTTCGGTTACGCCGAAGGCAGCAAAAAACTCGTCATTCAGTTCCGGCAGCTTCGGCGCCGACACCTGATTGACCTTGACCTTGAAAACAACCGGTTTACCGGCCAGGTCCTTGTTTCGATACGCTTCCGGGAAAGTCAGCTCCAGAGTGACTTCATCACCCGCCTTGGATTTCAGCAGGCCCTTCTCGAAACCCTCAATCATACGTCCGGAACCCAGCACCAGATTAGTGTTGCTGCCGGTACCGCCAGCGAACGCTTCGCCATCGATGGTACCTTCGTAGTCGATATTAACCATATCGTCATTCTTGGCCTGACGTTTAACCTCATCCCACTCCTGCCGCTGCTGGCGCAGATTTTCTATCATGGTGTCGATGTCTTTGTCGGTAACCTCAGCGACGAGCCTTTCAGCCTTGACCTTGCTGAAGTCTGACAGCGTCACTTCCGGGTAGATCTCGAAAGTGGCAACAAACTCGATATCCTTGCCTTCATCCAGTGACTTGGGCTCGATCTTCGGCTGACCCGCCGGCTTGAGCTTCTGCTCAGTCACGGCCGCATAGTAGCTGCGACTCATGATCTCGCCGAGCACTTCCTGCCGGACACCTTTACCAAAACGGTTTTTGATGACTTTAAGAGGAATTTTGCCTTTACGGAAACCGTTGATCTTGATGGTTCTGGCGGCCTCGTTCAGACGAGCGGCAACAGCGTTTTCTACTTCAGCAGCAGGCACGCCGATAGTCATCCGGCGCTCTAATCCAGTGGTGGTTTCAATCGAAACTTGCATGAAAATTCCTCGCGAACCGGCGCGCCCTTCACGCACGGTCAGTGTAAACAGTTGTTATAAGTCAGCAAAAATAATTTCCATCAACCATTTCAACAAGTTAAGTGGAAATCAGGGTATTTTGAAGAGCGCGATTGTCCCACAAGCCCCGGTTTTATTCAATAAATAATCGCACGACGACTTTTATCACCAAATTTGCGACAGATCACATTTTTCTGTCACCCGGGGATATTATTCAAATACAGAGTGGTCTACTATTGGGTGATCGATAATAAAAACAACCCTGCGCTGAAGCCTGGCGCAAACAGTCGAGACGCCGCCATGCAAAACACCAGCACCCGTACCCGTCCTGATTCCCGCTCTGACGAAAACCAGCAAAACACTGCCCGCCTCACTGATGCCGGTATGCGCCATCACGAGCGTTCCGACCGGCTCTTCAGTCTTTCCGGCCTGTGGTACTTCAGAACCCGGGAAGGCAAGGACGTTGGTCCGTTCCGCTATCGTTGCGAAGCCGAAGCCATG
This sequence comes from Pseudohongiella sp., assembly GCF_040877505.1. Lineage (NCBI taxonomy): Bacteria > Pseudomonadati > Pseudomonadota > Gammaproteobacteria > Pseudomonadales > Pseudohongiellaceae > Pseudohongiella > Pseudohongiella sp. The sequence continues at coordinate 100,228 of NZ_JBBDNQ010000010.1, read as the reverse complement.
CTGGGCCGCTTCATCGCTGAAACCGGCCGTTTGCAGCAGAGCACCATGCTGCCGCACAAATTACACTTCCGTACCTGCGGCGTAATCGGGCGGCGCCACGCAAACTGAGGTCATCCGCCTTCATACCAGCCATCAGACGACGGGTGAAGTGTCTGGTGAAGTGCCTGACAAAGTGTCTGGTGACGTAGTCTAAGGTTGCTGCTAGAAATTAAGGCTGGCGCGGGCGTGGCGGAAAATATCCGCAGCCGATCCGGTAAAAAAGAAATGCCCTTGCCGGGGTACCGAATGCAGGCTGACATTGGGCAACGTGTCCTGCAGCACGCGAGAATGACAAAGTGCGCTAAGGGTGTCTGCGCCTCCGCGCCAGACATCTACCGGCACGGTAATCTCCGCCGGCTCAAAATCCCAATCCGTCAGACTCAACACACTGTCCTGCGCGACACCACGTCCGCCCTGTCGCACTGCCTCGGTGGCATCTCTGACCAACAGGCGATAGATCCACGGGTTATCAAATTGCTTACGGTCGGCATAACACAGTCCCTCGCGCAGACGCGCCAGACACTGCTCAATGCGCGAGCCGCGCAGTCGATGCCGACTGTAGACAAACGCACTCACCACGGCTGACAGCATGCGCACACTCAGACCGCGCCGGGTCGCCGGACGACCGGCAACCGGCGCCAGCAACGTGGCAAATTTCACGTGCTCCGGATAACAATGGCTGAAAGCCAGGGCAAATGCGGCTCCGCCATCCCATCCCAGCACGCCGGCGCGCGCTATGTCCAGATGCGCCAACAACGCGGCTACATCAGGGGCGAAATCGCTATGGCCGCGCATTTTTTTAAAATCAGAGTTACCAATACCCGGGCGATCCAGCGCAATCACACGAAAACCCGCCGCCAGCGCCGAATCATGCAGGAATTCGGCTTCCAGCCGGGAGCCGGCCTGGCTGTGGAAGTAAATCAGGGGAAACCCATGACGGTGACCTGTTTCACACCAGGACAGACGGCGTCCGTCATCAAGGCGCAAAACTCGAGCGGGGGACTGATTCAGGGGCGCATCTGTATCCGGTGCTACTACCGGTCCGGGGGTGTGGAAACTGTCATCCCTAAAGCGTGCGAACATAGACGGCCTTGCGACATCCGGAACCAGCCCGGGACGGACAGTTCGGCATGTCATTGATTGTGTTAGACTCGATATTAAGTGGGAATTATTCCCACGTCAACACATGTCACAAAATATTTGTGGGATTTTTTCCCACTGCTGGCTATACTCCATGACCATGAGTGATAAAAACATCAGCCAATCACCAGGCCAGCCCCCCGCCGCCCTGGTCACAGCCTTGCGCAAATTGTTGCGTCCGCTGGTGCGTCTGTTGCTATCGTTCCAGGTCAGCTATCCGTATCTGACAGCGCTGCTCAAATCAGTCTATGTTGAGGTTGCCGACAGTGAGTTTTCCGTTGATGGCAAGCGTCAGTCGGACAGTCGCATTAACCTGCTCACCGGCGTGCACCGGAAGGATGTGAAGCGTCTGCGCGCCGAACACACCAACGAGCCGGTTTTACCTGCCACAGTATCCGTGGGTGCCCAGCTAATCGCCAACTGGCTCGGATCGGCCCGTTTCAGGAATGAAGCCGGGGACCCCCTGCCCCTGCCCTTGCGCTCAGCACAAATACCCCCGGCGGGGCGAGCACAGCAGGCTCCGAGCTTTGATGATCTGGTGGAAATGGTCTGTCGTCAGGATATTCGTCCCCGCGTCATTCTGGACGAATGGATACACCTGGGCGTCGCACACCAGGACGAACAGGGCCGGGTTGTACTCAATACCGGTGCCTTCACGCCGGACAAGGGCTTTGATGAGAAGGTGTTCTTCTTCGGCAAGAATCTTCAGGATCACATCAGCGCCGGGACCCATAACCTGCTGGGCAACAAGCCCGCTTTCTTCGATCGCAGCGTCTACTACGATCGCCTCAGTGAAGAATCTCTCCAGATTTTGAATGAGCTGGCGGCTGAACTGGGCATGCAGGCACTGCGCACTCTGAACAATGAAGCCCTGGCTTTGCAGCGTGCTGACGAGCAAAAGGTAGCGTCCAGCGTCACAAAATCAACAAAAACATCTAAAAACCCCAACCGTTTTCGTATGAATTTCGGTATATTCCACTACAATAGTCGTTACGAAACGCAGGCGAACACCCAGGACGGCGCTCAGTCGCAGCAGGATCAGGATAATGCCTAAAGCCATACTCGCACTCCGCAGCTACCCGCTCGCCATTTTGATGGCACTGGTATTGTTTGTGTGCAGCTTTCTGATCGCCACCAGCAGCATAGGCACAATCGGTAACGGTGGTGACGATCAGGGCAGCGGCATGGGCGGCACTGGTCGCACCGGCGGTTTTAACGGTGACAGCGGCTTCGGTGGCACGGGCGGCCCGAGTCCGTTCCTGGGCAGCAACGATGCAGTTGAAAACAACGATGCCAGCGAAAACAACAATGATATCAACACCAGCGCCCCTGATAGCCCGCCTGACAGCCTGATAGCGCCTTTCCTGCAGCAGCAACAGGAAACCGCCCGCATCCCCGATGACATGCAGCCACTGATAGAGCTGCAGCGCAACTCACCGCAAAGCCCGGAGTTTCAGCCACTCACACCCAGACTGGATATTCTGGACGCAGAGCGTGAAGAGATGCCGGAGCATGCCCATCGCGTGCTGGAGATGGCCGAGAGCAGCAATCGCACTATTGAAGAGCCCACACTGGAAATTCAGGTTCAGATACCCGAAGCGACCGGCACTGATGCCATTGAGCGTTATCGTATGGACGTCGCCGACCAGGCAGCGCCTGAGCCCGCTGAAACGGACAGTTCAGGTGTCGATACCCGTGAAACTGCTGACGCGCCGCTGGTGCTGGAACAGCTGAACGCCGACGAAATCGCAGAAAATGACACGGATACCGCGGCGGATGCGCAGTTGCAAGAGCTGGACGCAGGCGACAGCAGCAGGCCTCTGATACCTGAGCGTATCCAGCGGCCCGAATTGCCGCCCTTCCAGCGCATGCGTCCGGCCGTTGACCGGGCCTCCATCACACCGCCACGTCCACGGCCCATGCAGATCTGAACAGTTTGTGATCTGCCCCCGGGGTTAAACCCGCTTCACCAGCGTCGACTCAGTTGCATGCCCGCAGCAAAGTCGGCGCTGTCCTCGGTAAAACCGGTCACCGTATACAACATCACACTCCAGTCTGCAGACATCGCCCAGGACAGGTATGGCAGCAGCTCATGGGTTTCACCGGTAAACGATGATGCCGCCTGGCGATAATCGTAAATCAATCCGTATTGCAGTGTATCGCCCCAGTTGGCGCTGGCACCCACGGATCCGAAGAGCGAGTTCTCCAGCCCGGGGTAAAACGGTGATGGCCGCCGGTAACGATAACCGGCCGACGCGAACACTGTCAGCGGACCTGCCAGTTGATACAGATCTATCTGTAAACCCGCGTCCATGCGTCCACTACCCAGGCCCTGCTTCGGGTCCGCCGTGGGTGCCTTGAAATCAGCGCTGATATCGATAAAAGGCGCATCTGCCGACCAGGCTGGCACTTCATAAGTCAGATTGAAACTGATATCACCCGCGCCACTGGCAGATACACGCGAGTCGGAAAAACCACCGACACTGCCCACATTGACCAGCACATTGGCGGGCCCGCTGATCTCAAGCACTGGCACAGTGGCCTTGAAGCGCCAGCTGCCTCTGGCCACTTCATGGGAGAACGGTAAAAAACGAATGCGGGTCTCACTGCTTTCACCGTATCCACCCCGGCTGTAATAAAACCCCAGCGCGCTGGTGTGTGTGGCGGCGGTCGACGCTGTCTGCTCGCTCGGCTGCGCCGACGCCGCACCGGTCAGCGGCAGTAACAAAACCACCCATGCCCATGGTCCGGCACAGTGCCCGACGCCCCGGCGGCTGACGTAAATCCTGTTGAGGCCCGCCATCACCTCTCGTGCAGAACGACAGAGGCCGAATTGATACAGTACCGCAAACCTGTCGGCGGCGGCCCGTCTTTAAACACGTGCCCAAGATGCGCTTCACATTTGCCACACACAACTTCGGTGCGCACCATGCCGTGGCTGGTATCCTCAATTTCGGTGACCGCTGCACCAGCGACCGGCTGGTAATAACTGGGCCAACCGGAACCGGAGTCGTACTTGGTTTCAGAATCAAACAGCGCCTCATTGCATACAACACAGTGGTAAACACCAGGCAGTTTGCAATCCCAGTACTTGCCGCTGAAAGCCCGCTCAGTGCCGGCTTCGCAGACAATGTGGTAAGTCTCCGGGTCCAGCTCGGCGCGCAAGCGGTTCCTGTCTTCGTCGCTGATCTTGTGCGTATTGCCCGAAGGCACGCTGCACTGGCTCAAGTTGTCGTTTGCCACAATTGTCTCCTCTATCATTTTTCTGCCGTCAGTTTACAATATCGCCCCAACACGTACATCCCGGAAATTGCATTATGAAAAAAATCAGGCAGTCGGAAAAACTGGCGAAAGTCTGTTACGACATTCGTGGCCCGGTACTGGAAGAAGCCAAACGACTTGAGGAAGAAGGCAACCGCATTCTCAAGCTCAATATCGGCAACCCGGCCGCGTTCGGTTTTGAAGCGCCTGAAGAAATCATTCAGGACGTGATTCGCAACCTGCCCAATGCACAAGGCTACAGTGATTCCAAAGGTCTGTTTTCCGCGCGCAAGGCCATTATGCAGGAGTGTCAGCAAATTGGCATTGATGGCGTTGATATTGACGATATTTACCTGGGCAACGGCGTCAGCGAATTGATCGTGATGGCAATGCAGGCCCTGCTCAACAATGGCGACGAAGTGCTGGTACCGGCCCCCGACTACCCCCTGTGGACAGCAGCGGTGAGTCTGGGCGGGGGCAATCCCATCCATTATGTCTGCGATGAACAGGCGGACTGGTTTCCGGACATCAGCGACATCGAGCAGAAAATTACCGCCAAAACCCGTGCCCTGGTCATTATAAACCCCAATAACCCGACCGGCTCGGTGTACAGTTCCGAGCTTCTGCTGGATATTATTCGTGTCGCCCGCAAACACAAACTCATTGTGTTTGCCGATGAGATTTACAGCAAGATCCTGTATGACGGCGCCGTGCACATCCCCATCGCGTCCCTGTGCGATGACCTGTTCATTGCCACCTTCAATGGGTTGTCAAAATCGTATCGCCTGGCTGGTTTCCGCGCTGGCTGGATGATTCTGAGTGGGGCCAAGGAACAGGCCAGCAATTACATCGAGGGCCTGGAAATTCTGTCCAATATGCGTTTGTGCGCCAATGTTCCCGCGCAGTTTGCCGTGCAGACCGCATTGGGCGGCTATCAGAGCATCAACGAACTGATTCTGCCCGGCGGGCGCCTGCGCGAGCAGCGCGATATCGCCTGGGACATGTTGACGCAGATCCCCGGTGTCACCTGTGTCAAACCCAAAGGCGCCATTTACATGTTTCCGCGCCTGGATCCGGACATGTACCCGATCGCCGATGATCAGCGTTTCATCAAGGACCTGCTCGAGCGTGAGAAAATCCTGTTGGTCCAGGGCAGTGCCTTCAATATCAGTGACACGCAGCACCTGCGCATTGTGTTTCTGCCCACCACCGACGTCCTGCAGCAGGCCATCAGCAAGGTGGAGCGTTTTCTCGGCAAGTGGGCGCAGTCGTCTTACTGAGCCTGAACGTGAGCCTGAACGTGAGCCTGAGCGCGAACCGGCGTCAGGCCTGCAACACAAACCCCGCCGCATGTAACCAGCCCGCCAGTTGCGGGCTGTACGCGGCCGCGTGCAGATGACTGGCAGAGAACTCACGGCGCATGACCAGTTCACGGCGCAGCTTGTCAAATACCCGGGCACCGCCCTGCCCGGCAATCGTATTGTCTGCTGTTGCCTTGCGATAGCGCTTGCCAAAACGTTGCGATACCTGCGCAGGTGAAAACGTCTCCAGCACAATGTCCGCAAACGCCTGCTCATCGGTTTTTTTGTTGTCACCGGGAAAACGCGGTGCCGCTGTATAACGCTCATCATGCACGATCAGTGGCAGATTGGTCGGCGGTAACATCTCCGGGACTTTAAGGGCAAAGTGCTCACACAGGCTTTTTAGCACACAGCGACTTGCGGCCAGCTTGGCTTCGACGCTGTAGCCAGCGATATGCGGCGTAGCAATATGCACCCTCTGCAACAGATCAATGGACGGTGACGGTTCATTTTCCCACACATCCAGTATGACTTTCTGCTCGGGCACCTGTCGCAGCCGCTCAATCAGCGCAACGCTGTCAATCACCTCGCCACGCCCGGCATTGATCAGCACGGTTTCCGGGCGCAGTGCAGCCAGGCGTCCATGGTCCAGCATATGCCAGCTTGCATGTTCACCCTGCCGGCTCAAGGGTGTATGCAGGCAGACGATGTCAGCTTTCAGCGCCGCATCAAGATCCACATACTCAACAGTCGCAAGCGTCTGCTGCAAAGGGTCACATGCCACGCATTCAATGCCCATGCTCTGCAAACGCCGGATCAAAGCACCGCCAACGTGACCAACACCTACAACAGCGACCCGGCACTGCCACAATGGCAAACCCTCGGTTTTGATCAGCGACGCCAGCGCTGCCAGGACATATTCCACCACTGCGTTGGCGTTGGCACCGGCGGCGTCTGCAACCCGGATACCCTGTTGTTCAAGCCAGTCGCGATCGATGTGGTCGGTACCGCTGGTTGCGGTGCCGACAAATCGCACATTTGAGCCCTGCAACAGGTCTTTATCTACTCGCGTGATTGAACGCACCAACAGCGCGTCGGCATCTTTAACGTGCTGCGCACGAATCTCGCGCCCGGGCAGCATAAGTAGCTCAACTTTTTTACCGAACCAGCCTTCCACGGCCAGGATGTTTTCATCAGCCACAATCTTCATGCGCTCTCCATCTTCATGCGGTTCTCATCTTCATGCGGTTTCGACCTTCTGCAATGCATGTAGCATTGTTTTCAGGCGCTGTACATCGCCATCGGCCAACGCCATTTCGTCAAGCAGGGCTGAAAACATCTTGGCATCAATGGTCCGGGTCAGCAGCTGATCACTGTGGTTCAGCACAAAAGACTCAGAGGCATCATCACAGGTCGCGATCCGGGCCAGCTGTCGGCTGAGCAACGCCTGCCCCTGATGTTCCGCCAGCAATTGGCCACAGCGCATTGCGCCCCGGAAACCGAGGCCCGGCACCGCACCCAGTTGCGAAAACAGGGTGTCCAGATCAGTGAAATGTTGCAGCAGGCGGCGAGCGGCAACAGGACCGATGCCGGGCACACCGGGAATACAATCGATGCTGTCCCCGGTCAGGCCCTGAAAACAGGGAAACTGTTCCGGCCAGATCCCGTAATGCTTAAAAATGTCCTGTCGATAGCGCCGCGCACCGGCATTAAAATCCCACACATAATCCACATCTCGATACAGCAATTGCGACAGATCCTTGTCGCGGGTCACGATGACAACCGGCTCGGCAGCTTTCTCCGATAATTGCTCAGTTGCGTGCTGTTGTTGTACACAGGCGCTCAAGGTGCCAATGATGTCATCCGCCTCATACTGACGACTTCCATAGGCGGCGATACCAAGCGCGTGACACAGACGCGCGCAGGCGCTGAGTTGGTGAGCAAGATTGGCGTCAGGCAACACACGATTGGATTTGTAGGCAGGATACAGCGTATGCCGGAAACCGGTGAACAGGCTTTCATCAAAGGCCACCGCCAGCTTCTCCGGCCTGGCGACCTGCAGGAAGCGCAGCAGAAAACGGGCAAAACCGGCGAAGGCGCTGCGATCTTCCGAGCGCCGCGACCAGACTTGCAGCTGCGGAGAAAAGTGCGCCTGAAAAATATAGATGGACGCGTCTATCAGGTAAACCGGCGATGCCACGATCAGTTTTTGCGTAACAGGTAGCGATAGGTGCCGCCCTGCTCGTCCTGCGCGATCAGTTCATGCCCCAGAAACAAACAGAATTTAGGCACATCGCGTGTTGTGGAAGGATCAGTTGCCATCATCAACAGGGTATCGCCCGTGCTCATGTCACGAAACCTGTTGTGCAGCAGCATGACCGGCTCCGGACAAAACAGGCCACTTGCGTCGACCTCGATATCCGCCGTGACCGTATCAAACGTGGCATTTCCAGTTACATTGCCATTCATGTCAGCGCTCCGCGATCAGGTGGCAGGTTTCAGTATCAGGATCAAAATCTATCACTGCCTCCCCTCGTTGCAATTGCAAACGGACCTGGGCAACCTTTTCTGCCAGTGAGTAGTCTTCCATACCGTACTCGGTGCCTTCGCGGCTGACAAATTCTTCAATCACTGCATCCAGCACTTCTGTCGATAAACGCTGCCAGGGTATTTGCATGCTCACCTCAAAACCCAATCAGGCTACGTTTACCGCGCCGATACGCTTGAGTGCTTCAGTGTCGCGGCGCAAATCACGAAACGGGAACATTTTTGTGTCCGCCAGCTGCGACGGTTCAATGTGCGCGATGCTGCGGAAAATATTGTCGATCCGTCCCGGGTACTGCTTTTCCCAGCTTTGCAGCATGGCTTTCATTTCCTGCCGCTGCATGTTGTCCTGGGTGCCACACAGGTTGCAGGGGATGATCGGGAAACCACGCAGGCGGGCATACCGTGCCACGTCTTTTTCACTGCAGTAGGCCAGCGGGCGAATCACAATATTCTGTTTGTCATCGCTCAGCAGCTTGGGCGGCATGGCTTTTAGCTTGCCACCAAAAAACATGTTCAGGAACAGAGTTTCCACGATGTCATCACGGTGGTGTCCCAGTGCGATCTTGTTGGCGCCGATCTGCCGGGCATAGGTGTAGAGACTGCCGCGCCGCAGGCGTGAACACAGACCGCAATAGGTTTTACCTTCCGGTGTTTTGTCCTTGACGACGGAGAACGTATCCTGCTCGATGATATGGTAATCCACGCCCAGACCTTGAAGATATTCAGGCAGAATATGCTCGGGAAAATCCGGTTGTTTCTGATCCAGATTGACCGCCTTGATATCAAAATGAATCGGCGCATGTTTTTGCAGATGCAACAGAATATCAAGCATGGTGTACGAGTCCTTGCCGCCGGACAGACACACCATGACCAGATCCCCGTCTTCAATCATGTTGAAGTCAGCGATGGCCCGCCCGACATCCCGGCGCAGGCTTTTGCGGCTGCGATTAAGGCGCTGCTCGTCGGTTCTGGCCTGCAGTGACGAGCTGTGCACTGACGGATCTGGCATGGACTGCGGTTGCGCGTTCTGAGCTAACAAGGTGACGACTCCAGACGATAAAATTCAGTAAAACGTTTTGCCCTGCTCTGCCATCTCGCGCAGCGCAGGTGTCGGGTGATACAGCGCACCCAGGTGAGCATACTGGTCCGCCATCTGGCAGAACGCTTTCACACCCATGTTATCAATGTAGCGCAGTGCCCCGCCACGGAAGCGCGGGTAACCCAGGCCCATCAACAGCCCCATATCGACTTCGGCGGCGGAGCTGACAATACCGTCTTCCAGACAGCGCACCGCTTCCAGACACAGTGCCACCATCATGCGTTCACAGATGGCCTGCTCACTGATGTCCTGCTGATCCAGTTGCAGCGGTTTCAGGGTGGTCAGAATACTCTCGTCAAAAACCTTTGTCGGTCGACCGCTGGCGCCCTGCTCGTAACGGTAAAAACCTTTGCCGTTCTTCTGTCCGTAACTGCCAGCTTCGTACAGGTGATCAATGGCAGTGGTGAAGTCATACTGCATGCGATCCGGGAACCCTTCCGCCATCACCACCATGCAGTGTGATGCCGTATCGATACCCACAACATCCAGCAGGTAGGCTGGCCCCATGGGCCAACCGAAGGTTTCCATGACCCTGTCAATGACACGAAAATCAGCACCATCGCGCAGCAACTGGCAGAACGCACCAAAATAGGGGAACAGAATGCGGTTGACCAGAAAGCCCGGGCAATCGTTGACCACAATGGGTGATTTGCCCAGGGCCAGGGCGTAGGCCACGGTCTGCGCAACAGCCTGGTCACCGGTTTTTTCGCCGCGAATCACTTCCACCAGCGGCATCAGAGGCACCGGATTAAAAAAGTGCATGCCGCAAAAGTTCTCCGGACGCTTCAGGGCCTGTGCCAGCAAACTGATGGAGATGGTTGAGGTATTGGACGTCAGCACCGTGGTTTCCGGCACCAGCTGTTCCACTTCCGCCAATACCAGTTTTTTGATTTTCGGGTTTTCAACAACAGCCTCGACGATGATATCGACCTGTTCAAAACCCTTGTAATCCAGCGTCGGGGTGATGGCTTCCAGGACCTTGTCCGCCTTGCTGCGCACCATGCGTCCACGCTCAACCTGCTTGTCCAGCAATTTTCCGGCTTCGCCAAGACCCAGGTCCAGACCTTCCCGGGCAATATCTTTCATGATGATGGGCGTGCCACGCAGCGCGGACTGATAGGCAATACCACCGCCCATGATACCCGCACCCATCACTGCCGCGCGTTTGACCGGCTGCGCACTTGCCGCCTGTTTTTTGGCCCGGCTCTTAAGAAACTGGTCATTCAGGAACAGCTGTACAAGATTACCCGCAACCGTGCCGCGAGCCAGCGTAACAAAGGCTTTGTGTTCAAACATCAGTGCCACGGCGCGATTGTTGTCTGCAGCTTTCCACATGGCCTCTACCGCCGTGGCTGCTGCCGGATAGTTGTCACCGGCATCTTTTTTGGCCCGCGCCAGGCCTTCGGTAAAGATTTTTTTGATCTCGCCTGCCGTCAACGGCAGGGCGCCGGTTTTTTGCGCACGGCGATCAGCCACGTCCAGCTCCCCGCTGATGGCCTGCTCCAGCATTTCCAGCGCAGCCTCTTCCAGCATGTCGTCGCTGACGACCGAATCCACGGCGCCATCGCTCAGGGCCTGATGCGCCTTCACCGGCTTGCCGCTGCGTACCCAGTCGATGGCCGTGTCTGCGTCCATCAGGCGCGGCGCCCGCACCGTGCCGCCGAATCCGGGACAGATACCCAGGTTGACCTCGGGGAAGCCCAGCACAGCCGATTCGGCCGCTACCCTATAATCTGTGGCCAGGCACATCTCCAGTCCGCCGCCCAGGGCCATACCGTTGATGGCAGTGACACTGGGGACCGCGAGATCTTCGACCGCATTAAAGACCGCATTGGTGCGCTCACACCAGTCCAGCAACTCGGCTTCGCTCTGTTTGAAGTAACCGGTAAATTCCTTGATATCGGCGCCGACCAGGAAGGTCTGTTTAGCGCTGCAGCACAACAGACCACGTGCTTCACTGGCCGCCACCGCAGAGATGGCATCGCGCAACTCGTCCAGCATCAGACGATTGAACACATTGACAGGAGATTGCGGCAAATCGAAGCATAAACGAGCAATACCAGATTCCAACTGCTCAACTGTGATCGCTTTACCCTGGTAGATCATGCTCATTTCTTCTCCTGTTACGGCGCCGCGGCATTGGCCACGACGTGTCGTTTTCTGTCTGTTGAATCATGCGAAGGCGCGAATTATACGCCAGTTGTGTGCCGGATGCTTGTCACTCGCGCTCAGGACCCGCGCTCAGGACCCCAGCCGTTGTAATTGATAATCCCCATTCAGCACGCGCTGCCACCAGCGCGGATTGTCCAGGTACCATTGCACGGTTTTGCGCAGTCCTGATTCAAAAGTCTCGGTGGGTGTCCAACCCAGCTCACGGGCGATTTTGCTGGCATCAATGGCATAACGCAAGTCATGGCCGGGCCGGTCCCTGACAAAGGTAATCAGTTGCTCATGCGGCGTCACCGGCGATTGGGGGTGCAACTCATCAAGCAAGGCGCAGATCGCTCTGACCACATCGATGTTGCGCTTTTCGTTATGGCCGCCAATGTTGTAGGTCTCCCCTACCTTGCCGCTGCGCAGCACGGTGTACAGCGCGCGCGCGTGATCTTCCACATGCAGCCAGTCGCGCACCTGCGAGCCGTCGCCGTAAACTGGCAGCGCCTCGCCCTGCATGGCTTTCAGAATCACATGCGGAATCAGCTTCTCGGGGAAGTGATAAGGACCATAGTTGTTCGAGCAATTGGTGACCAGTACCGGCAGGCCATAGGTTCGCCGCCAGGCCCTGACCAGATGATCAGAACTCGCCTTGCTGGCGGAATAAGGCGAACTGGGCGCATAGGCCGTGGTTTCGGTAAACAACTCATCGGGGCCTTTCAGATCGCCGAACACCTCGTCAGTGGAGATATGATGAAAACGAAACGCCGCCCGCGAATCTGCTGCCAGTCCATCGTAATAGGCGCGTACAGCTTCCAGTAACGTATAGGTGCCAACAATATTGGTTTCGATAAATGCTGCCGGCCCGTCGATGGATCGGTCCACATGACTCTCGGCGGCCAGGTGCATTATCGCCGCTGGCTGGTAGCGGGCCAATACTGCATCCAGCGCCGCGCGATCACAAATATCAATTTGCGCAAACTCATAACGCGGGTCATCACTGACATCCGCCAGCGAGTCGAGGTTACCCGCGTAAGTCAATTTATCAACATTAAGCACGCTGTCGTTGGTGTGCTGAATAATATGACGCACCACCGCCGACCCGATAAACCCGGCGCCACCGGTCACCAATATACGAATACTGTCTTTTGCCGACTTTGCTGATACCTGCCCTGAGGCCTTGTTTCCATTCATTTCTTTATCCTGTCTGTATGTCTGTCCGTCTGTGCATCTATATGGGTGGCTGTAGTTTGCAAAGCAAGCACTGCCAGCACCTGCTGCGGTGTAATCGAATCCAGACAGGCATATCGCCTGTCACAATGATGCCTGGAGCAATCGGGCGCGCAGGCCTGTTTATGTTGCAACGCTGTGGTCTGCCCCCCGAGTGGCCCCCAGATCGCCAGATCCGTGGGACCAAAGATCACGACACCGCGCACACCCAGCGCGGATGCCAGATGCGAGGGACCACTGTCATTGCCGATAATGATATCAACCAAGCCCAGCAAGGATGCCAGTTCCGCCAGGCTCACTTTATTGCACAGATCAACGCAGACCTGCGCACTGTTTGCCAGCGCCTGTGTGATACGCTGGTTCACCTCGGCGTCAAGCGCACCGGCACCAATCAGCACCACCTCATAACCCTGCTGAATCAGGGCGCTGCCAAGTGCCACGAAGTGCTGCTCCGGCCACTTTTTATAGTTTTTACTGGCACCGGCATGCAGCACGGCTACCCGGCCGGTGGCAGTGAAACCCGACAGGGTCAATCGCGCGAGGAGTTGCGGATCTGGTGCTGGCGGCGACAATCTTACGTAACCCGGCTCCCCGCTTTTGTTTGCATCGACCGGCAATTTCAGGGCGGCAAAAACATCACGAAAACTGTACCAGATACTCCCCTCTCCCGGCGTCCGGCCACTGCGTGGAATATCCAGCACCTGATCGAAACCGAAGTGATAACGATGCACGGTGCTGCTGACTTTACGACGGGCGCCGGACAAATGCGTCAAGCGATGGCAAACTGAATCCTCTTCGATGGTAAACGCCAGGTCGGCAGCAAAGGCACGGATCTGGCTGACGCACTCAAGCCAGCGACGAGCACCCGTCAACGTGAAACCCCGGCTCAGCGCCCGGCGCGGATAATACACCAGCCGGGCGCCCGGCAATGCCCCAGCAAAAAGGTCGCGGAAAGATTCATCCAGCACAATCAGCAGCTCCACACCCTGCTGCTGACAACTCCGGCACAAGCTCTGCATCAGGCCGCCTGCCAACAACAGATTGCCCAGAAACTTGGTCGGGTTGATCAGTGCAATTCGCCCAGGCAAGCAGTGTTCCGGGTTATTTGGTGCTGAAGGCATATACGCCATCCCAGTCTGCGGGCGCGGTGTCACGAAGCTCATCAATCCGGTCGCTGTACAGCTGGTACAGGGTCATGGGCCTGATATCCGACAAAGCGCGAAGTATATCAAGCGCCGCGTCCCATTGCCTGCTTCGATAACACTGCAGAGCCTGCGCAAACTGTGCCAGTTCTGTCTCAGCAGCCGGGCTCAGGTCAGCGCGCAGGCCCACAAGCTCATAGATCCGGACCGGTGCCTGTTTGCCTTTGACCCGCACCAGATCAAGCTCACGCCAGGCAAACTGCTGCGCCTGCTCGCCCAGGGCCAGGCGGCTGGCCTCACTGATGACGTTGTCAACATTGTAATACCGGGTCAGACCCTCCAGACGCGACGCAAGATTTACCGCGTCACCAATTACCGTGTAGTTCATACGGTTGCGCGAGCCCATATTACCGGCCACCACCAGACCGGTATGCAGGCCGGCCCCAAGACGCAGCTGCAATGCCGGGTGATTATTGCCCGCGTCGGCAAGCAGTTGTCGATTCACCTCGCCCATCGCGTCCTGCACCGCCAGCAGCGCGCGTGCCGCCCGCACGGTATCATCCTGATGCCCGATCGGCGCCCCAAACAGCGCCATCACAGCATCACCGGTAAACTTGTCCACCACACCACCATGCGTTTCGATCGCTGAACAGACAAGCTCAAGGCAGATATTGAGCATGGACAGCGTCTGCGAAGGCGACTGCTGTTCACTCAAGGCAGTAAAGCCACGAATATCGGCGAACAATACCGACACCACCCGCTCTTCACCGCCCAGCTCAATCCGGTTGTTCAATAGCTCATCAGCAATTTCGCGGGAAACCACCTTGCCCAGCAAATCCCTTACCTTTTCCTTTTCAGCCAGGCCCAGTGCCATGTTGTCGATGGACTCTGCCAGACCGGCGACCTCGTCGCGCCCCCTGACCTGCTCCTGAGGCAAGGCGGCGCCATAGTCACCACGTTCAATGCGCTGCACCCGACCGGCCAACTGCAACACCGGCCGGGTAAACCCTCTGGCAAGAATGAACACAGCAATCAGACTGATGCAAATCACAGCCAGGGAAAAATCAAACAACCGCTCCCGCAGGACGGCCAGATTGGCCTGATTCTCCTGATATGAGCGTTGAATGACAGCCACAATTTCTTCACCCGCATCCGTCCGTCCGGTGAGTGAACGCACCAGCGTGCCATAGTCGGCATCGCTCATCGCGATGCGCTGGGTTTCGCGGTAAATATCGGCATCCAGTCCCTGCGCCAGAGCCTCAAGATCGGCGCTCGGCAGCGTCGACGCAATAACCTCTTTGTCCACAGCCTGCCCCGGTCCCTGCCGCTGATACCTGACAATGGACACATCAGATGCGGTACTGGACTTAATCACATTGGCGAAACTGTTATCCAGCGGGAACCCGGCAATAATCCATGCCACCGGCGTGGGCAGAAACAAGGGTATGACGGTCATCTGATACGGAATATCGTTCAACGTCAGAATGCCATCAGCAACACCGTCCCCGGTGCTGGCCGCCCGGTTGAGCATGTCGATCCAGGCAGGCGGCAGGCTTCCCAGCCCCGGCTCGCTGGTATCCACAATAATCTGTCCCGACATGTCAGTGATGATCATGATGTCGGCCGCACCAAACGAGCGGGTCAGCAGTGTCTGTGCAGCATCGGCAATGGTGCGTTGGTCTGAGGCGCCAAACGCATTGCGGAAACCCCAGTCGCGGGTGAGCGCGTTACTGATGGTGAGCAGCGTGTTCTTGTGCTCTTCCCGACTAAAGTCAAATACATCAGCGCCGATATTCAGATAGGAATTGATCGTTTCGTCGGTATAAAGCGTATTCTCCCTATCAACAAACCAGTAAATAGCGCCGAGCACGGGCAATAACAGCATAAGCAGGAACACGATCAGACGCGTTCGGATACTGGTAAACCTGAGTTGTGAGGGTGATTTGGCGGTCATAGAATTTATGGAGTTCTGCCAGCAAACATTGGCTTGTACACAGCCGCTAAGATAGGCACAATCGTCTTCAATGACAACAATTAGCGACTTTTTTTGATGAATTATCCTGTACTTAGACATGATAAATGCGGAAATCACCCAATGCGCCTCAAACAGCTCATCGCATGTGCCATAACCGCCCTGTGTGCAGGCCCGCTCAGCGCTTCCGAGCTCACTCTGAGCCTGCAGGACGAGGACGGCAATCCTGTTTCAATGGCCGTTGTTGAAGCCCGGCTGGCGCCCGCAGACGTGCAGACATCGGCGCCGGTCGCGATTGTCGATCAGGTCAACCGCCAGTTTGTGCCCATGGTGTTGCGGATCAATCCCGGGCAACAGGTGAGTTTCCCGAACAGCGATAATGTGCGCCATCACGTGTATTCCTTCTCCGATATCAAACAATTCTCGACGCCCCTGTATGCCGATGAAAATGTAGAGCCGGTGCAGTTCGACACCCCGGGCATCGCGGTGCTCGGATGCAATATTCATGACAGCATGGTCGCTTATGTCTATGTCAGCGCCTGGCAGGACACCGCCCTCAGTGACGATACGGGCCAGGTGACACTGACCGGCATGGCTGAACAACCGCCTGCGCTGTATATCTGGCACCCCTGGCTGCAGACCCCCGACAATGTCTACGAACTGGATGTCAGTGCGCATGCCGACGGTGATCGCATCGAGCTGACACTGCCCGTGGTCAACCCCGAACAACAGTTCGGCTTTCGCGCCCTGCTGCCCGGTGGTAGCCAATGAAACGATATTCCGCCAGTTTTTCTGTCACAGCACTGCCTGCCGTTTTTGCTTCGCTGCTCACGTTTGCGCTGCCAGCAATCGCCCTGGCCGACGAGGCACAAACCGAACGTTTCGGCAAAATCAAAGGCACTGGTGGTGTTTCAAGCATCAGTGGCGCCGGTGGTGGCGGTCTGACGCCATGGGCAACGCTAAGCTCCTATGCCGAGGATGACCAACTGGGCGGTACCGTGTTCATCAGCCAGGCACGCGTGGACGATTATCAGCTTGACATCTACGGGGGGGCGTTCAATTTCCACGATAAAATCGAGGTGTCATACGCCCGGCAGGATTTCCTTATCAAAGCCGCTGACGTCCAGATTCGCCAGGATAAAATCGGGCTGCGTTACAAACTGGCCGGTGACATCATTTATGACCGTCTGCCACAGATAACCCTCGGGGTTGAGCACGGCGAATTGCGCGACCCGGCAGTGGCGCTGTCCGTCGGTGCTGAAGAAACACGTGGCACGGACTACACCATCAGTATGGCCAGAGCCTGGCTAAACGGCATTGCGCATCGCACAACGCTACTGAACGTCAACCTGCGCTATGGCGATGCCAATCAGTTCGGCATTCTGGGGTACGGGGGTGATGATGCCGACCAGAAAATCAATCTGGAAGTTGCCGGCGCCGTTTTCCTCAACCGCAGTGTTGCTGTCGGTTTCGAGTGGCGGCAGAAACCCGACAACCTGTCGGCCCTGGTAGAAGATGATGCCAAAGACCTGTTCCTGGCGTACTTCCCCAACAAACGCCTGTCGCTTACTGCAGCCTGGGTAGACCTGGGCGCTATCGCCGGCGCACCCGATCAACGCGGTGTGTATGTATCCCTGCAGGCAAATCTGTGATGAAAGCTAAGGAGCCACTGAATATCATGACGGCAAAAGCGACGTTAACCGCCCTGGCCCTGGCCACCGTCCTGACGCTGAGTGCCTGCGCCATGCCACAGGGCTCGGGCGCGCCCAGCAGCCTCTACCAGGCGCTGGGCGCGCAACAAGGCATAGAACAGATCGCCGATAACTTTATTATGGAGATAGCCTACGACCCGCGTGTGTTCGACCGCTTTGCCGATTCCAATGTAGAGCGGTTTCGCGAAAAAATAATTGAACATTTCTGTTTTATTGCTGACGGACCCTGCGAATATACCGGCGACAGCATGGTGCTGACCCATCGCGGCATGGACATCAATTCGGCTGAATTCAATGCCGTTGTTGAAGACCTGATTGACGCAATGGACAAGGCTGGTACACCTGTCAGTGCGCAGAATCGATTGCTGGAGAGACTTGCCGCGCTACGGCCGGAAATCATGGGCATCTGATGACTTACTGTGGCAGCCTGTTGTGGCAACCTAATGTGACCTGTGACAGCCTACTGTGACAACCTGCACTGACAGCGTGCGGACCGGCTGACGTCAGAAACCACGCCTGGTAGCGCGCAGAAAATGCTCAACGGTAAAACCGCGCGACTGACTGAAGCGTTGCAGTTTCAGCCACAGCTTGCTGCCCCGCTCCGGAACACCGTCCGTTTTTTTGGCCAGTACATCACCGAGCAGCTCTATCCAGTCCGTATCATCAAGACTCAGGTTCTGCTCAACCAGCACAGCGTCCACTTGCCGTTGCCGAAGCTGAAATCGAATATAGAGCGGACCGTATCCGCGGCTGATGCGGGAGCGAACATATGATTCGGCAAAACGCGCATCACTGAGCAGATTGTCGGCTTCCAGCTTATCAAGCACCGTGGCAATCAAGGCATCATCGGGCTGCTCGAACTTCTCCCTTAATTTGCACTGCAACTCGTAACGACTGTGTTCCCGACGTGCCAGGTAATCCATGGCACGCCGACGCAACGCCGTTGTCAGTTCTTTTTCACTGAGCTGTTGTTGTGAACCAACTTTCTTAAGTTTGTTGCTCACGCCTTCTGCTCACATCTATTGCTCACGCCTTTACTCAAGATTAGCGGCTCGAGTATTAATCCAGTTCCGCCACACTGGTGGTGTCCTGGTCAGAGACCACACCATCGGGCCCGACGCCACCCAGCAGTTGCGAACGGATTTGCTCTTCGAGCTCCTTGGCAATGGCAGGGTTTTCTTCAAGATAGGTAGCAACGTTTTTCTTGCCCTGGCCAATTTTTTCGCCCTGATAGGCATACCAGGCACCGGACTTGTCGATCAGATTAAGCTTCACGCCCAGGTCAATGATCTCGCCCATGCGATAAATACCCTTGCCGTAAAAAATCTGGAACTCGGTCTGGCGGAATGGCGGCGCCACTTTGTTCTTCACCACTTTCACGCGGGTCTCGTTACCCACAACCTCATCACCTTCCTTGATGGAACCGATGCGACGAATGTCCAGGCGCACCGACGCGTAGAACTTCAGGGCGTTACCACCGGTGGTGGTTTCCGGCGAACCGAACATGACACCGATTTTCATACGGATCTGGTTAATGAAAATCACCAGTGTATTGGAGTTTTTGATATTGCCGGTCATCTTGCGCAGCGCCTGTGACATCAGACGCGCCTGCAGGCCCATGTGACTGTCGCCCATCTCGCCTTCAATTTCGGCTTTCGGCGTCAGCGCCGCGACCGAGTCGATCACCACCACATCCACGGCGCCCGAGCGCACGATCATGTCGCATATTTCCAGCGCCTGTTCACCCGTATCAGGCTGACTGACCAGCAGGTTCTCTACGTCAACACCCAGGTTACCGGCATAAATGGGATCCAGCGCATGCTCGGCATCGATGAAGGCACAGGTGCCACCCATCTTTTGACACTCGGCAATCACCTGCAGGGTCAGGGTGGTTTTACCCGATGATTCCGGCCCGTAGATCTCGACCACACGGCCGCGTGGCAGACCACCAATACCAAGCGCGATATCCAGGCCCAGAGAGCCGGTCGAAATCGCCGGAATGGCCTCGCGACCCTTGTCGCCCAAGCGCATCATGGAGCCTTTGCCAAACTGCCGCTCGATCTGGGACAGTGCCGCTGTCAGTGCTTTTTCTTTATTGGGATCGCGGGTTTGTGATTCTGCCATGAGTAAAATCCTGTTGCTGAAGTAGTAAAAATTTTAGGGGCGGACGCCGCTGCTGGCTGCCTCGCCGTCACCTGTACAGGTACAACCTATGCAAGTATTAAAGCAGAGCTTTACTGTATATTCAACCAGTATTTTCAGGAGCGGCACTGTCAACGCTAACCATGGCCTCTTCCAGCACGCGCAGCAGCCCGCGGAAAGCCTCAATGACGCTCTGGCGGCGGACCGCCTCGCGATCACCGGCAAACACAAAACACTGTGTTTCCTGTCGCAACGTCGATTGCCCGGGCAATTTCAAAGCCCAGCCAATCCATACGGTACCCACCGGCTTGTCGGCCGAACCGCCATCGGGCCCGGCAATACCGCTGGTGGCGACCGCACAGGACACGCCGGTCGCCGCCAGAATGCCGCGCGACATCGCCTCCACCGTCTCGCGGCTGACGGCGCCCGGCGCGTCAGGCCCGGCAAAATAACTGCCCGGCACTTCCAGGAAATGCTGTTTGGCATGATTGGAATAGGTTACCAGACCGGTATCAAACCAGTGCGAACTGCCCGGCACTGCGGTTGCCGCCTGGGCGATCCAGCCGCCGGTGCAGGACTCGGCGGTGGCCATGCGCAAACTCAGCGTCAATACACGCTGGCCTGTTTGCCGCGCCAGTTCATAGATCTCGTTGTCCATGCCGCGAGTGTAACACCGCGTATTGCAGCCTCCCAGCCCTGAATAGCCGCTCAGCGTGCAGACCCTCGTCCCCGGTGTCTTTGGCACAGTGGCAGCGTCGATCGGCCGATACGAAATTGTCACATTGTTCTCCTAGAACAGGCTCAAATTTATGTCAACTGCCTAACCCCGGAAGGAGCGATCATGGACACCAGAACACACAAAAAGCAGTCTGCTCACTTAAATCTCCCGCTAAAGAGACTTGCCGTCGCTATCCTTCTGGGTCTGTCTGCCCAATCTGGCATTTCAATTGCGCAGGAAACAAGCTCGGTCGTTCGCGGCAGCGTCATTGACCGAAGCGGCAACCCTGTCCCGAATGCCACGGTGACCGTATTAAATGACGAGAGACAGATTTTTCAAAACGACGCAGACCGACGCCTCCGGAACATACCGGGTGCGCAATCTGCCAATTGGTTACGACTACAGCATTTCCGCCAAAAGCGCCCGCTACTACTCGAACCGAGCTTTCTTCGATCCGCAGGAGGACGTGTCATCGACGTCCAACTACAACATCGAACACCGGTTTACCGCGACTGCTACCTGGCGCAAAGCCTTGTTCGGGAACTACCTGACCACCGTCTCACTTTACGGCCAGGCTAATTCCTGACTGCCTTACAGTATCGCGTTCGACGGGACATAGACCCATACAATTTCACGCCGTACCTGGACTTTAACCCTACCGTCCTGGAGCCAGGTATGAAGCGAAACGCGGAAACCGGTTCCTGGTGGCGCAAACTGGACATGCGCATCGCGCAGGAAATACCAGGATTCATGCCGGATCAGCGAGCCTCCGTCTTCCTTGTGGTTGATAAAATGACCAACCTGCTGAACGACGACTGGGGCATTCTGAACCTGCAAAACTTCCCTTATTCAGTTGAGACCGGGACCGCGGAGTCACGTGTCGGCGATGCATCGCGCTACGAAATACGGCTTGGTGTTGATTACACTTTTTGATGTGATTCAGGCTGCTTTAGCTCAGACAAAGGCGGCCCCCGACACAATCGGGACGGTCACTATATGGACTGTTAGAACGGAAACATCACTTTCAGGTTTATCTGATCGGACTCATAGTAGTCCGCGACAGTGCGCTCCACGTGCAGCCTGACACTGACACCGTTGGCGGCCATGAAATCAACACCCGCTTCCAGTAGTTGCTGATTTTGCCCCATACTGCTGGTGTTGTGCATACCGTCCACCTGCCCGGGCGCTCCCCTCAGCTGGGCCGTCACATGGGTGTTACTGCTGTTCCAATAGTGCACCAGGCTGGCACGCGCGTATGGTCGCAGCGAGGAATGCCCGGCGAATGTAAACTCCCGGGCAAGTTCAAGCCCTGGCCGAATCCAGCTGTTACGCTCACTGGCGGCCGCAAGTTTCAGGCCCAGAGCGCCTGCATCGCTCTCCGACTGAGCTCTCGTGCGGGTCTGCAGGGTCCCCACTTCCACCATGGCGCGCAGCGTCAACCAAGAATGTTCGAAGCCCTGACTCAGGCCCACGGTAGCGGCTGTAAAGTCCAGCTTCTGATGTCCGCTGGCTACCACCGAATCCACCAGATCAATCGACCGTTTCATACGGGTGCTGGTACGGCCTAGGAGCAGCGAAGAGCTTAATAAGGCCTCGTGCCATTGATATTTGACTACCCCGCCAACCTGCTTGGTGTAACCTCGACCACGCCAGGCATTGCTGAACCCGGTTGTATCGAAATTTTCCAGCGACAGACCCAGCCCGAGACTCAGGTTCCCCAACGTCTTTTGTCCGCCAATGGCATGGCGCGCGCCGTTATACGCCATGGCTGGCGTGTCGCTAATCGCCTGGAAATCGGTAGTAGAACGATCAGCTCGAAGCCATATACAGGTCCCCTGGCGCTCGTAACGGTAAGCCATGTCCGTACTCGAACAGCTCATCAATGCGCGACCGAATTGTTGTGCCGTCCGCACTGAACTGCTCTGCTGGGTAGCGTAGGGCGTGGCTGAGAGCTGGGTGAGTGCGTCACCATAGTCTGCCGGATCGTCGACATGGATCAGGACATCCACCAGATCAGCCATCTGTGGTGAGCTGCCTGCCTCCTGCACACGATTGAAATAGTTCCCGACCTGCTTCAAATTTCCGTTCACGGCATCATGGGCCGCAAAGTCCACGTCGTAACGGAGCTCGATATCCTGCGTCGTCGCCTGCATCAGCTGATATTGTATGACCACAGACGGCGCTGTGCGCCAGTCCAGTCCAAGATCGTCAAGCCCCTGCCGGGCACTGAACAATGTGTGCTGGTGTACACCCGGTCGTATTTTTCCGGTATTGAGCAGCTCAATATCCAGCTTGCCGTTCAGCTCCATGGTGCCCGTCACCTGCAGGGCATCCGATACACCGGTGGCAAAATCCAGCTCCATGACGCTCAGGCCGTGTGAGCTCTGCTGATAGCTGCCGTTGAGACGGCTGCTTAAGGCCACACCCGAACCGCCGGGCGCCAGTTTACCGCTGTTGCTGAAAAGGCCCGATGCAGCACCCAGGTCCAATGCCTCGCCACTTAGCAGCTCCGCACCAGCATGATTAAACAGACTGTTGTCCCCATCGCCCAGAATAAGATTACCGAGCAGCAACCCGTAATTGTCAATCCGATCGTTACCGTGTGTGGCACTCATGGCAACACCTGACATGCCCAGCGGTGACGACAGTGTTCCACGATTGCTGACGTGGTTGTTTTTACCGCCGTCAAAAACCAGCGCAGCGATATCGACGCCGCCCCCCACAAGGGATTCACCCGCCGCCAGAAACAGCGTGATATTGCCGTGCCCAGAAGCGCCAGCACTTTGCAAGAACACCGCCGGACCGGATTGCGCCCGGACACTGCCGTTAAGTTCAATATTCACGGCCGCACCCTCGCCATCACCTCCCGCGACAAGCGCACCGACACCGTCCACGTAACCGCCGCCGCCGCCGATTGATTGCGCGAACAAGCCGTAGGCGCCATCAC
The DNA here is from genome assembly GCF_040877505.1 of Pseudohongiella sp. Classification (NCBI taxonomy): domain Bacteria; kingdom Pseudomonadati; phylum Pseudomonadota; class Gammaproteobacteria; order Pseudomonadales; family Pseudohongiellaceae; genus Pseudohongiella; species Pseudohongiella sp. The sequence goes on along the minus strand of NZ_JBBDNQ010000010.1, from coordinate 76,824 downwards.
CGTAAGCCGCAATATCACCCTCCAGAACCAGGTGGATGTCGCCCCCGTTGCCTTCATTGGATGTTGACAGCTGAAGATCTGAAATCGCCGCCGGATCCGCAAAAACCGCGCCACCGCCACCGCCAATGGATTGCAGAAACAGACCATGTGAACGCGACCCCTCGGTCCGCAAATCCCCGGTGTAACTCAGATCAATTCCACCTGCATTGCCGCTGGCGCCATCCTCGCCCCCCAGCGTGACGTCGAATATGTCGACGCCACTCAAATCCAGCGCGCCACCACCAGCCCCGATGCTCTGCATGAGAAACCCTGCAGAACGGCTTCCGGCACTGCGCAGCTCACCGGTCTGTTGATGAACAATATTGCCAGCGTTGTTGTCCGCGCCCCCACTGGCGCCCAAGGCAACACTGACCTCGCCGAGGCCACGCTGGTCGCCGGACACATTGATGGTCCCCGATCCACCCCCACCGCCAATTGAGCGAAGCATAGCAGTCGGGCTCTGGTTACCCGACGATGCCAGATTGCCTTTGTGGCGGGTGGTGATAGCACCGCCATAATTGTCACTGCCGTCGGTGCCCCCAAGACGCGCGTCGACAGCCAGCTCACCGCCACCCTCATAATCGTCCAGATCCAGGTTCAGCTGCAGGTTGCCGCCCCCACCGCCTACGGATTGCATGTCCAGTGCTGCACTGCGCTGGCCTTCAGTGATGAAATTGCCCTCACTGCTACTGCTCATGGCACCGGCCTGCATACGGATCTGGTTCTCGCCACCCGCTTTCAGCGTTAACACCGGATCTGTAGAGGTACCCAGATCGCCGGGATCCAGCTCCGGCAATTGCGGCATGCCCGGCAGGGTCGGCAGCGCAGGTATTGTCGGTAGCCCCTCTCGTCCGGGCAGGCTGGTAATGCCATTGAAATCCATCACCACACCGCCACCGCCACCGTTGATGCTTTGCACCTTGAACGCACGCGAACCGGCACCGGTCACCGTGATATCACCCTCATGGTCGACCGTTACGCTCCCGCCGGTCCCACCATCACCACCGTCAACGACCCCGGTTGCGCCCAACAGGGCGCTGATGCCATTGGCAACAAGCAGTCCCACGCCGGAGTCACTGACACCCAGGCCCACATTGGCGTTACCACCACCCCCACCAATACTTTGCGCCAATATGCCGTGTGCATCACGTCCATGGGTCTCGATGCGGCCATAATTGCTTACCACTACCGAACCGCCATCGCCGCCATTACCACCGCTGCCACCCACCGCAATCGGGACGGGCGTGCCGCGACCCGAATTAAGCAGAACATCGGCCGACAGGGCTATCCCACCGTTACCGCCTCCGCCACCTATACTCTGGGCATAGATGCCGTGGGCCTTGTCACCCCTTGTTCTGATAAGGCCGAAGTTGTCGACATCGACCCGGCCACCGCTTTCCCCGCGCCCACCTTTGCCACCGATATTCACGCCCAGCGCAACACTGTAATCTGCGTCCGCGGCGGCCTGACCGAAACTGGCTGATACGACCGAACTTCCGTTGCCACCACCACCACCGATACTCTGTGCAAAGATGCCATAAGCATCTTCGCCCACAGTGTCGATAACAGCCTGCTCTGCATTGCTGACCCTCACCAGGCCGCCCGTCCCGCCGACACCACCGCTGCCACCGACATTCACCGATAACTCAGCTGATGAGGTATCTCCACCAAAATTGGCGAAACCCAGACTGGCCATCAAACCGGCATTTCCGCCGCCACCACCAATACTCTGGGCAAATACACCACTGGAACCATTACTACGGGTAGTCACTCGTCCAAGATTGTTGACAGTTACTTCACCCCCTGCGGCACCTCGGCCGCCTTCCCCGCCAACGCCAACCGAAATTGCATTCCTGTTGCCCGATGTCGCCACCGAGCCGTCGAGCACGAGCCCTCCATCGCCACCGCCGCCGCCGATGCTTTGGGCACTGATAGCGTTTGCTGACTCTCCGTAGGTATCGATTTTGCCCAGATTGCTCACCCGGGTGTCGTTGCCCTGACCGCCTTCGCCGCCGGAGCCGCCGACCGACACCGTAAGTGAGTTGTCGCCCAGTTCAGAAGCGCCGCTTGCCTGCATGCTGAGCACTGCCGCCAGACCACCAGTGCCACCACCGCCTCCTATGCTTTGGGCATAGATGCCGTTGGCGCGGTCCCCGAGTGTCAGCAACTGATTAGTGCTGCGGACATCAACCAGCCCGCCTTCACCGCCGATACCCCCGGCACCACCCACTGCCACCCTGGAAACAAGCGTTTCGGACAGAATTACGCCGGTGGCGGCGCCCCCCCCCCCCCCCCCGCCGCCACTACTTTGCGCATGTATACCATGCGACTCAAAACCATGAGTCTCGACCAGGCTGTCGGTATCAACCCGCACTTCCCCGCCATGGCCACCTTCACCACCGGTAAGGCCAACATGCACACCAACACTGGCCTGTGGACTTATGTCCTGATCAGATATCGGCCCGGAAACCTTGAGCCCGGCAGAATCAGAGGTGCTCCTGCCACCGCCATTGCCGATACTCTGGGCGAACAAACCAACTGAGCGATGCCCGAAGGTAAGCAACTCACCTGTGCTTAGCACGCGGACGGTTCCACCCTGCCCTCCAGAGCCACCCTTGCGTCCGATCCCGATGTCTATTTTGTTGCTCGCACCTTTGGCAAAGGCCGAGGCCAGAGCCGCGTTGCCACCGCCGCCGCCTATGCTTTGCGCCATGACAGCAGCGGAATCATGGCCTTGTGTACCGATATAACCCTGGTGATTCACATCAACCCGGCCACCTGAGCCGCCGCTGGCAGGCGCGCCGCCGACCGCCATATTGATACCGGAGGCTTTTTTATTGTTACCCACCCCCAGGCTGATTGCGGCATTACCTCCGCCCCCGCCAATACTTTGAGCCAGCAACCCCGTGCTCTGATTGCCCCGGGTTGCAATGCTACCGATGTGATTAACCCTGGTAGCGGCGCCGTCCCCGGGACGACCGCCCTCGCCCCCCACCACGACGTTGGCTTCATAACGCATGTTTCCGGGCGTGGCAGCGTTGAAGGAAAACACCAAATTCATACCGGCATTGCCGCCGCCACCGCCAATACTCTGCGCAATCAGCCCCGCGGACTGGTCGCCAAAGGTGTCCAGGTTGCGCGCCAGCTCCAGACCGCGATTGACGGTCACTGTACCGGCTTCACCGCCATCGCCACCGTTACCGCCAACCCCTGCCGCCATCACACTGCCTTGGGGCGCAATGACACCGGTAACGTTGATGCCGCCCTGACCACCGCCACCGCCAATGCTCTGCGCCAGAATACCCGTCGTGCGTGCCGAATAATCTGTGATCTCCGGGTCGACCGGGACCAGATCGCCATTCTCATCACGAAGGCGACCATCGGCCAGAATATTGCCATCACTGTTGAGTATGACATGACCGGCATCACTGCCTTCACCACCATCACCCCCAATGCCGACCCCCGTGGTAAAACCTTTACCAAGGCCTGCCACCGCGCTTACATTCAAGGCGCCACTGCCGCCACCGCCGCCTATACTCTGCACCAGCACAGCGGTACTGTCGCGCCCGTTTACCTCAATATCACCCAGCTGTGCAGAGGTCACATCACCGGCATGGTTACCCGCACCGCCGGCTCCGCCAAGTCCAAACACCAGAGACGGCGTTCGGGTATTGGACAGCGTGCTGATGCCGCCGCTGATATTCATGCCACCATTGCCACCACCTCCGCCGATACTCTGCGCCAGCAAGGCGCGCGTACCCGAACCCCTGGCCAGCAGGTTGCCGCTGACATCTGCCACGACTGTCTGGGCGCTGCCGCCGCCGCCGCCAAATCCACCAATGCCGGCAGTCAATTGTCCATTACCGGACACGCCGCCGGAAACATTGATGGCGCCCTGCCCACCGCCACCACCAATGCTCTGCGCTGCCACGGCATTGCGAAAATCCCCGGTTGCGACCGCATCACCCACCACACCAACATCCACGGCACCTGCATCACCACCGCTGCCACCAAAACCTCCCAGCCCCAGGGTGAGCCCGGCGGCCGAGCGTGCCCCGTATTGAATCCCGGCCGACACATTCAGACCACCCGAGCCGCCTGAGCCCCCGATGCTCTGTGCCAACACACCGTGAGAACCATCATCGCGGTAGTGTCCGGTGACCACCCCGTTCCCGTCATATTCGAACCTCTCGTCTGCACTCTGCGTCGCCAATACATCCCCGACGACCTGCACCGACACATCTCCGGCACCACCGCCAGTGCCACCAAAACCACCGATACCGAGGGCAGCCCCTGCAGAACTGCTGCCCGGGCCATCTGCAAGGCTCAGGGAGCCACTGAAATTAATGCCGCCTCGGCCCCCGCCTCCGCCGACACTCTGCACCGCAACCGCGTCAGAGCTGGCATCTCCGGTAAACGTATCACCCGTGCGTATCAGGTCGACATCGCCGGCATCACCACCGGAACCGCCGAACCCGCCTACCCCAACAGCCATTGCTCTTGCCTGGCTGTGCGACAGCGCGACATTGCCTGCGACAGAAATGCCGCCGCTGCCACCACCACCGCCAGTACTTTGTACCACCACCGCGTCAGCGCCTTTCCCCTGGGTACGGATTTCGCCTGTTGACGTCAGCATGGCGTCGCCGGCGTTACCGCCGCCACCACCGAAACCACCCAGCCCCACAGCAATGCCGCCACTACTGCTGGTATTGGAAATACTCAGGCCGCTGCTCACATTGAGCGCACCAAAACCCCCGCCGCCGCCGGTGCTCTGTGTCAGAATACCCGTTGAACCATCACCTGAGATGGAGATATCCCCCACAATCGTCGCGCTGGCGCTGGCGCCGTCACCGCCATTTCCGCCTGCGCCACCCAGACCAAAAGAGATGTTGCCACTGCTCCCGCCCGCCAACGTCACAGCACCGGAGATATTGATCGCGCCATTACCGCCACCGCCGCCAATACTCTGGGTAATCAACCCACTGGAACGATTTCCCAGGGTTTCAATATCGCCGGTCAAATCAGTGGTGGCCGCACCGGCATCACCGCCAGAGCCGCCAAAACCACCCAAGCCAATAGATGCTGTCCCGGCACTACCGGAGGAAAGGCTGACGTTGCCGCCAATATTCATGGCGCCGCTGCCGCCACCGCCGCCGGCACTTTGGACCACTATCGCATCGGCGTTGCTGCCGTGGGTCCGGGTGTCACCTTCCCGTGTCAGCGTAGCGGTTCTGGCGCGACCGCCGGAGCCCCCGAAACCACCAATACCGATGGCCACACTGCCACCGCCGCCGTCTTTCGAAATATTCAGGCCACCTGAAACGTTGAATCCGCCCATCCCGCCACCACCACCGGCACTCTGAGTCAGAATGCCAATTGAACCATCACTGAGTGTGGTCAAATCACCCACAATACGGGACAGCGCATTGCTGCCATCACCGCCATTACCGCCCATACCGCCGATGCCAAAAACGACATTGCCCCCGCTCTTGCCAGCCGCAGCAACCGCTCCGGAAATATTGATGCCACCATTTCCGCCACCGCCGCCCACACTTTGAGTGATGACACCACCGGAGTTAAGACCCTCGGTAACAATGTCTCCCGTGACATCGCTGCTGGCGACATCGGCATCGCCACCGGAACCACCGAAACCGCCGACGCCAATGGCGACCGCCCCGGCAGCGCCGGAGGACAGGCTGACATTACCGGCGATGTTCATGCCACCGCTGCCCCCACCGCCACCGGTGCTTTGCACCACGACCGCGCTGGCTTCGCGTCCACGGGTATGGGTATCACCCGCCAGTGTCAGCGTGGCGGTGCTGGCCCTGCCACCGCTACCCCCAAACCCACCAACACCAAGCGAAATGCCGGCACCGGCTTGCTCCCCGCTGATGCTCAGACCGCCAGAGACATTTAATGCCCCTCTGCCCCCGCCGCCGCCGATGCTTTGAGTCAGAATTCCGGTTGCGTCATCGCCCAGTGTGGTCACATCAGCGACAATATTAGCGGCCGCACCGCTTGCATACCCACCATCACCTCCGACGCCACCAAGACCCACCGCCACGTTGCCCGCGAACTTGCCAGACAGTGCAACCGCACCGGAAATATTGATACCGCCGCTGCCACCCCCTCCACCGACGCTTTGTGTAATGACTCCGCCAGATCGGGCACCCTCGGTGGTAACATCGCCGCTGACATCACTGTTGACCTGACCAGCAGCCCCACCCCGACCGCCGCTGCCGCCGATACCAAGCGAGAGCGCACCACCACCATCAGAACTGACCGAGACACTGCCGGAGACATTCAGGGCACCCTGGCCACCACCGCCGCCCACACTCTGCACAACCACACCATTGGCATCGCTGCCGACTGTGCGCAAGGAGCCCTCGTAGGTCATATCAACCAGGCCAGCTGCTCCACCGTCACCACCCGAACCACCAAGGCCTACGGCCACTGACCCGCTGGTCTTACCGACACTGACGCTACCACTGACATTGATACCACCACTGCCACCGCCCCCGCCTATGCTTTGTGCAAGCACAGCATCGGACATCATCCCACGCGTGCCGATATCCCCCGTCAGCATGCCCGTGACGGACTCAGCGCGACCGCCGCCGCCGCCCGAACCGCCCCAGCCGAAGGCCGCGCTGGCACTGCCTCCCCCGCTGGCGGCGGCGACACCGGTCACGTTAAATCCACCGTGCCCCCCACCCCCGCCAATACTTTGTGCCGTCCACGCGTTGGCATTATCACCAGCTGTGCTGATGTTGCCCTCATATGTCACATCGACCTTAGCGCCGCTGCCACCAAGACCACCGCTGCCGCCCAGACCTACTCCTATGCTGACACTGCCTCCCTGACTGGCAGCCACACTGGCATTGACGACCCATCCACCTCTGCCACCGCCGCCACCAACGGACTGCGCCAGAAAAGCATCGGCCAGATCTCCATCGGTACGAATGCTGCCACCGGCATCCACATCGACCCCTCCGGCGTGTCCGCCGCTACCACCACTGCCACCCAGACCAAATGCAAACGAACCTGCCGCAGGCCCGGCCGCCGCTGCAACGGAAATGGCTCCACCGCCGCTGCCGCCGCCGCCGCCGACAGATTGCACCACCACGCCGTCAGCATCACGCCCTGTGGTAACGACATCGGCTCTCCCTGACAATGCAGCTACGCCGGCATTACCACCGCCGCCGCCACTGCCACCAACAGCAGCGGACACCGCACCAAATGCCCCGCCGCTGATCTGGATGGCCTGACCACCATCGCCGCCACCCCCGCCGATGCTCTGGCTCAGAATGCCTTCGGCACGATTTCCCCGGGTACTTATTCGCGGCGAGACTAGCGTGGGTGCACCATCGACCGTGCGCGTGCGGTCCTGCAATGTCACAGATATATGGCCACTATCGCCGCCATCGCCGCCGTTCCCGCCAATGGCAATGCCACCAAAGGCTGAACCGGAGTAGCTGGCGCCACCGTTACCACCACCACCGCCGATGGATTGTGCAAAAATGCCACGGGCTCCATCGCCTTCACTGCTAATGTCGTTGGCGTTGGTCACGGTAGTGTCACCGGCGTTGCCACCACCACCGCCACTGCCGCCCAGCGTAAACAGCACGCCGCTGCTGGTCCCGCCATCACCACCGCCACCACCTATGGACTGCGCCTGTATGCCGTGAGCATCCTCACCTTCGGTCTCAATAACACCGGTATTGCCGACGGCGACATCACCGCCATCACTGGTGGTACTGCCCGCACCACCAATACCTGCCAAACCAGCGCCGATGCCACCATCACCGCCACCACCACCAACACTTTGGGCGAACATACCACGCGCTTTATCTCCGTCTGTTTGCAGCGCTCCGCTGTTATCCAGCGTTACATCGCCACCAGCGCCGCCGCTGTCGCCGCTGCCTCCGATGCCGGCCAGCCCGATGCCGAAACCACCGGAACCACCGCCACCACCAATACTTTGCGCAACAATCGCGTCACCACCGTCGCCACCAGTCCGAATCTGTCCATCATTGGTTACAGAGACTTCGCCGCCGTCACCCCCACTGCCCCCGTCACCGCCCAGGGCAACCAGACCGGCCCCACCTCGCGCGGAACCACCGCCACCGCCAACGCTCTGGGCAAAAATACCCCGCGAACCACTGCCTGATGTCGACAGATCGGCGGCACTGTTTACAGTGACCGCACCACCATGGCCTGCGGCATTGCCGTCACCACCCAGTGCCACCAGACCACCGCCTACACCACCGTCGCCGCCACCGCCACCAATGCTCTGCGCTACAATCGCATCAGCATCATCGCCCTGCGTGGTGATGACACTGCCAGCGGCATTGTCAACACTAACCTGACGGCCATTGCCGCCGGCTTCGCCGGTGCCGCCGAAAGCGACAACACCGCCAGCGTCACCACCGCTGCCACCGCCTCCTCCGATGCTTTGTACCAGCATGCCGTGGGACTCCTTCCCTTGGGTAAAAATCTCGGCGCCGCTGCCCAGGCTAACCGCTGCAGCGCCGGCATCGCCGCCGGTTTCACCACTGCCGCCAAAGGCCACGATACCGCCACCATCACCGCCGGTGCCGCCAGTGCCACCAATACTTTGGGCAAAAATGCCCGGCGCAAAAGCGCCCGTGGTCTGAATGACGCCATGATTATTGACCGCAACATCGCCGCCATAACCTCCAATCCGGGAACTGCCGCCCACCCCCACAAGCCCCCAACTATCGCCGCCATCCCCGGCGGCACCGCCAGTGCTCTGCACATATATGCCCGCTGCACCAATACCGGACGTGGATATGGTGCCGTGATTTGTCACGGTCACATCGCCGCCGAAACCCGCCTTGCCGCCATCCCCGCCGCCGCTCCAGATAAACCCGCTACCACCGTCACCCGCCTTGCCACTGCGACTTTGGGCGAAAACCCCGTGCCCCTCGGTACCAGTCGTGGTGATACCGATATCCTGTTCCACGTTTACATTGACCTCTCCACCCGCACCTGCTGCACCGCCGTTGGCACCCTTGATGTTCACACCGTAACCATCACCGCCTTTGCCGCCGTTACCGCCAATGCTGGACACTGTCACGCCCGGAAGCTCATCGGTAATAGACGAGATAATGTCTGTGTCAACATTCTGGTTAACGGTCGGACCATCCTGGCCGTCCCCTCCACGCGACGGGCCATAGCCGAAAGTGGTACATCCGACAAAAGGCCAGCAGATCCTGATACCACCGCCGTCGCTGCCGCCGCTGCCGCGGCCGCCCTGCTGCAAATTGCTAACAATACCCTCGTTGCCACCGGGCACTGGTACAATGATAGGTCCACCCGTGCCTGCACCATCCCCGGGTGTCACCCAGGTCACGTCCTGCGGTTCCAATGCTGAGTCAATCGGGTCACCGCCCCCGTTATCGATAATAAAGCGCTCAACCAGACCGGTATCCACGTTAATCTCGACACTCGTGATGGTAAGTTCTTTGGTTATTGTCCCTGGAACATCCGGGTCAGGATTCTCACTTTCGAAATCAAAGGTCGTTGGGTAACCCCCCGGCGGCTCGCCCAGCACAATGAACTCAGTGCCGTCCGGGCCCTCAGCCAGTACAGTCGGCATTGGCATGCCAATATCAAGCACCTCCACCACCGTCAGCGCCTCCCCGGTCACCGGATGGGTCACCTGGTCGTCCACAGCAGTTCCACCAGTAGGCAAATCCGCCAGGCTCAGCGGCGACACTGCGCTGAGCACAAAAACAGCCACTGAACGCCCTACCCATCGGGGCAGTCGCGCCGTTGATCTTGAAATTGCGTCGCAAAGGGGCCGTCGCGGGAAAGGGAGCAACAACATGAATACAAATTCTCCAAGGGACTTCAGTCACCCGAACGATATACCGCGTTCAGTCACGACACCATATGACATACCGCATAGATAAAGGCAGAAGCGCGCAGGGGTAATTTACTGGCGCCCCTGATGCCGATACACTCAACGTTTGATCTATTTATATTCAAAGTTCTGCTTTTAGCAGCTGGGTTCGGCATCTGGGTTGAACAATGGACAAACAAATACAAAAGCGGGAACTCGCTGAACAGATACGCCTGTTGTTAAAGCAGGTAATTCCGGCTCAATTCGGCTCGGCGGGCATTTCACTGGTCAGCGGCATAGCATTCTGGAACAGTATTCCCACTAATTTGATTATCGGATGGGTGAGCGCAATCTGGTTGCTTGTCATCATCCGTATAACAATTACGCGGCACTTTTTGAAGTGCCCCCGGAACGACGACGAGGTCTTGCGCTGGCGCCCTGTTGCAATCATGGGCGCTTTCGCATCCGGCGGTCTTTATGGTGCCGGTGCATTTGTTTTCATGCCCTACTGTGACCCCTTCCAATTGGTCTTCCTCACAGTGCTGGTGGCCGGCTCAATCGCTAGCGGGCTGGCATCACAGACACCATTTCCGCCGGCATTCACCGCTTTTTCCATTGCAGTGCTGGTGCCCTATGGTGCAGGCATGTTGATGCGCCCCGAATCCGCACTGGTCTGGGTGAGCGCGCTAACGTTTGTTTATCTGCTGACGCAGCTGGCCCACGGCCGCTATCTTGCCAGCATGGTGTCCGAATCCATTCGTCTGCGTTACGAAAATGCAGAACTGATCGAGGAACTGCGCGGACAAACATATCGTGCCGAGCAGGCAACGCTGAGTAAATCAAAGTTCCTGGCCGCTGCCAGTCATGATCTTCGGCAGCCCGTGCATGCACTTGGCATGTTTGTGGAAGCGCAGCAAGACTTGGAACTTTCCGACTCTGCAGAACACCTTCGCCAGCGTATGGCAGCGTCGGTGCAGGCACTTGCCAGGCTCACAGATAGCCTGCTGGATGTTTCGCGGATAGAGGCTGGCACACTGGAATCGAGGCCAGAAGCCATAGCACTGGCCCCCCTGTTTCAGCAGCTGGCAGCGGAACTGACACCACTTGCAAGTCAAAAAGGAATTAATTTGCGCATGAGTGCGGGACAGTATTGGGTTAACACGGATCAACAATTTCTGGAAAGAATTTTGCGCAATCTGGTTGAAAATGCAATCAAATTCACCGACACGGGCGCCGTGATTGTTGTTTGTCGGCGGCGCGAAGCACAATTGGCCATTGTGATAATGGACAGCGGGCGCGGTATCAGGGATGAGGAAAAAAACCGGATATTCCATGAGTTCTACCAGGGCCGCCAGAAACAGGAAGCGTTCAGCGGCCTTGGTCTGGGCCTGTCCATAGTCAAAGGCCTGGCGGACAACCTCAATCACCGGATCGAAATGGATTCTGAACCTGGCACCGGCTCTGTCTTCCGCGTTATTTTGCCGCGCTCAACCTCGCCCAAAACAAACGACCGAATACCTTCAAAGTCACAGCCCTCTGTTGCCGAGCTGGGGATCATTGTTATTGACGACGATCCGATCATTCTCGAGAGCATTGAAGCGGTATTGACACTCTGGCAATGCAAAGTGGCCACTTACCGTTCTCTGAGATCGTGTCTCGAAGACACTAACCGCGACTGGCAACCGGATCTGCTTCTGGTCGATTACCGCCTGGAAGGGCAACAGACCGGCGATAAGGTAGTGGCCGCCTTAAGGAATCACTTTAAACGTAGCGTCAAGGCATTTATTATCACGGGAGAGACAGCGGCAGAACCATTGCGGCAGATTTCGGAGGCAAATCTGCCGGTATTGCGCAAACCCGTGCAGCCCGCCCGCCTTCGTATCGCTCTGAACGCCGCGACGCGCCCGAATCAGTCGTCAGCGAAGTCGGCGATATAGCCCAACCGGATGGCCTTAATAACCGCCTCGGTGCGGTTGACAGCATCCAGCGCCTTGATGATAGCTGTGACATGGATGCGCACCGTACCTTCCGCTGTCCCCAGTCGCCGGGCAATCGCTTTGTTGGATTCTCCCCGTGCAACAAGCTCCAGTACTTCACGTTGTCGATTGGTAAGAATATCACCTGCTACCTTGTCGGAATCGTTGCTCAGCGTCGGCGGGCAATAAACATCTCCCGCCAGAATTCGGCGCAGCGCGTCAAACATCTCGTCCTTTGAAGCTGATTTCAGGATGTAGCCATTTGCACCTTCCTGCAAAGCAGACCTCACCGTCGCAGCAGACTCGTGCGCTGAAATAATCGCTATCGGGAGCGTGGGATCGGTGCGGCGCAGCCTGCGCAAGCAGCATAGACGATCATTGCCATCCCGCAACCCCAGATCCAGCAAAGCGAGATCAAGATCACCGTGAGCAACAAGCTGCGCAAGCCCAAGCTCGCAACTGGCCGCCTCAAGCAATTGCAGGGCATCGCAGAAACGTGGCAATAACGCCTTGAGGCCTTCTCTAAACAAGGCGTGATCATCAATAACTAGTATTTTCACGGTAGTCGAACATATCTTTGCCGAATGGTTTCGATCTATTTTTACAGATTTTTAGCTCCGCAGTCGATGTTTTCATCTCTGTGTCTCGCACCACCCCCTCATCATGGCGTAGAATCTTTCACACCCCGAAATCAGCATAACAAGGACTCCAGCGCTTGACCCAGGAATTCTCACAACACACCCCCATGATGCAGCAATACCTGCGCTTGAAAGCCGAGCAGCCGGACACCCTGCTGTTCTACCGCATGGGTGACTTCTATGAACTGTTCTACCAGGACGCTGTGGACGCTGCCGGCCTGCTCGACATCACGCTGACCGCGCGCGGCAACTCCAACGGTAAACCCATCCCCATGTGTGGCGTGCCCTACCACTCGGCCGAGCGTTACCTGGCCCGCCTGGTGGAGCTGGGCCGCTCGGTGGCCATCTGTGAGCAGATCGGCGATCCGGCCACCAGCAAAGGTCCGGTAGAGCGGGCAGTAGTGCGCATCGTCACGCCGGGTACGGTCAGTGACGAAGCGCTGCTGAAAGAACGCAGCGACTGTATCCTGCTGGCGCTGACCTGCCATCAGAACACCTATGGCCTGGCCTGGATGGATATCAGCGGCGGTCGCTTCCAGCTCTGCGAAGTGGACAGCGAACAGGCCATGCTGGCTGAGATCGAACGCATCCGGCCGGCCGAACTGCTGTACAACGAAGACATCGAGCTGCCCGCCGATATGACAGCTCGTGCCGGCCTGCGCCGCCGTCCGGTGTGGGAGTTCGATGCCGACAGCAGCTACCGTGCCCTGACGTCGCACTTTAAAACCCGCGACCTGCGCAGTTTTGGCTGTGAAGACATGGCGCTCGGCATTCAGGCCGCCGGTTGTCTGCTGGCCTATGCCCGGGACACCCAGCGCTCCGGCCTGCCCCATATTCAGCGACTTGAAGTGGAATTGCCGGCTGACGCCCTGATTCTGGACGCCGCCAGCCGCCGCAACCTGGAGCTGGATCGCAACCTGGCCGGTGGCAGCACCAATACCGTAATGTCCGTGCTTGATGCCACCTGCACGGCCATGGCCAGCCGTCTGCTCAACCGCTGGTTGCACCGGCCATTGCGCACCCGTGACACCCTGCAGCAGCGGCAGCTTGCCGTCAGTGCTCTGGGCACGGACTACGCTTTTGAACAGCTGCAACCACTGTTAAAAAACATCGGCGACATCGAGCGCATTCTGTCCCGCGTTGCCCTGCGCTCGGCCCGTCCGCGTGATCTCGCGCGCCTGCGCGATGCACTGTGTGTGTTGCCAACATTACAGACCACAATGACGCCTGTGGTGTCCGCCTCAGCATCGGCGCGTCTGCAAAGTCTGCAGCAAACCATCGCCGAGTTTCCGGCACTGGCGGATCTGTTGAGCCGCGCCCTGATGGAAAATCCCCCGGTGGTCATCCGCGAAGGTGGTGTGCTGGCTGACGGTTATGACGCTGAACTGGACGAACTGCGCGGTCTGAGTACCAATGCAGGGCAATATCTGATTGATCTGGAAGTGCGCGAGAAGCAACGTACCGGCCTGAGCACACTCAAGGTTGGTTATAACCGCGTACACGGCTACTACATCGAAGTCAGCAAGGCGCAGGCCGGCGAAATGCCGGCCGACTATCAACGCCGACAAACCCTGAAAAATGCCGAGCGTTATATCACCCCGGAACTTAAAACCTTCGAAGACAAAGTGCTCAGCGCCAACAGCAAAGCCCTGGCACGGGAAAAAGCCCTGTATGACGCGCTGCTGGAAACCACCGCCGAGCAGCTCAGCGCGCTGCAGGACAGCGCCAGCGCCGTCGCCGAACTGGACGTATTGTGCAATTTCGCTGAGCGCGCACTCAATCTCGATTGGGCCCAGCCTGAACTGAGCGACGAGCCCGGCGTCCGGATCGAACAGGGGCGCCACCCGGTCGTGGAACGGGTGCTGGAAAAGCAGTTTGTTGCCAACGACACCCGGCTCGATGAGCAACAGCAGATGCTCATCATCACCGGGCCCAACATGGGCGGTAAATCGACCTACATGCGGCAGACCGCGTTGATTGTTCTGCTGGCCTTTTGTGGCAGCCACGTGCCCGCCAGCGCCGCCCGCATCGGCCCGATTGATCGTATTTTCACCCGCATCGGCTCCTCCGATGACCTGGCCGGTGGCCGCTCCACCTTCATGGTGGAAATGACCGAAACCGCCAACATTCTGCACAACGCCACCGCGCAGAGCCTGGTCCTGATGGACGAAGTCGGGCGCGGTACCAGCACTTTTGATGGTCTGTCGCTGGCCTGGGCCAGCGCGGTCTATATTGCTCAGCGGTTAAATGCCCTGACCCTGTTTGCCACGCATTATTTTGAGCTCACCACCCTGCCCGACATGCTGGACAACATCGGCAATGTCCATCTGGACGCTACCGAGCACCAACAGGGCATTGTTTTTATGCACACGGTCAAACCCGGCCCCGCCAATCAGAGTTACGGCTTGCAGGTCGCGCAGCTGGCGGGCATTCCGGCCGACGTCATCAGCAGCGCCCGCGCCAAACTGCAGGAGCTGGAACACCAGGTGATCGCGGCAGCACCGGCACCGCAACGGGAACCACAGTCGCCACTGACGCAGCCGGAGCAAACCGCAAAATCAGCACAACCGGCGCAAAATGATCTGTTCGCCAGCTCGCCGCATCCGGCCCTGGAACGCCTGATGCGCCTGGATCCGGATGAAATGAATCCACGACAGGCACTGGAATGGCTGTACGAGACCAAAAAAATGTTATGACCGGCCCCGGCCGGTCACGGACACAGCTCTCTGCGCATCGCTATCACGAGAGAACCTTGGCCCCGACCGCCAAGGTGCTCTATAATGCCGCATCGTTTTACTCTTGACTGGAAAGCATCATGACATTCGTAGTGGGTGAAAACTGCATTAACTGTAAACATACAGACTGTGTCGAAGTCTGCCCGGTGGACTGCTTTTACGAAGGCCCCAATTTTCTGGTTATCCACCCGGACGAATGCATCGACTGCGCGCTGTGTGAGCCCGAGTGCCCGGTAGATGCCATTTTTGCCGAAGACGAACTGCCGGACGACCAGAAGGACTTTCTCGAGCTTAATGCAGATCTGGCAGAAAAGTGGCCAAACATCACCCAGATGAAACCGCCGCTGGACGACGCCGAAAAGTGGAATGGCGTGGCCGGCAAAATTGAGCACCTGATCAAAGACCCCGACTGATCGTCAGAAAAGCGCATCCAGATCGCAACCATCGCGCGCCGCCAGTCGGCGCAGACGACGCATGCCATCAATCTGGATCTGTCTGACCCGCTCCCGCGTCAACCCCACATCCTCACCCACCTGCTCCAGCGTGCCCGGCCGGTACCCGTCCAGGCCAAACCGACGGACCAGCACATCGCGCTGACGCAGACTCAGTTCGGCCAGCCAGCGGTGCAGGGTCCGGCAGCTGCTGGCCCTGTGCTGCCGTTGTGCGGGATCGGTACCGCGCATCTCATCCAGCAATGTGTCCGCGTCCAGTGAATCTGTATCAGGTAATGATTCACCCGAGTCGTAACTGGATTCATGACAACTCAATAAGTCTTCCATCTCGGCCAGTGGCCGCGACAGGTGCTCTGCCAGCTCGCGTCGTCGGGGCCGCCGACCAAGGCGGTGTGACAACTCCATTTCGTTACGCAGGCACTGACTGATATCCTTGATGACATGCACCGGCAGGCGGACATTGCGGGCATGATTCATGATCGCGCGTTCAATACCCTGCCGTATCCACCAGGTTGCGTAGGTGGAAAACCGGAAGCCGCGTTCAGGGTCATACTTGTCTACGGCCCGCATCAGACCGATGTTGCCCTCTTCCACCATATCCAGCAGGGCCAGGCCACGATGGCGAAAACGTCTGGCAATGCTGATGACCAGGCGCAGATTATGACGAATCATCTCCTCTCGACTGGCAGTGTCGCCCGCACGCGCGGCACGCGCAAGTTCCAGTTCCTGTTCGTAGCCGAGCACGGCAATGGGGCTGATGTCTTTGATATAACGTTGTTCGGCGTCTGCAGAAATGCTATCCGTAGCATTGATTCCATATATTTCCATATCGATCATTCTTCCTTTTTGTTATTAGAGGAACGATCAGACAATATCACAGCAAAACGCCGACAAAAAAGACATCAAACGAGAATACGGCTGTTGGATACTGGAAACTGTGCGCGATATCACAATTCGGATAACACGGCAGACAAAGAAACAGATAGCGGAGCAGCCAGCACCTCAGTCAGCGCCGCTGCACAGGGGAGTTCAACGGCTGGGCAGGAACCTCACCGGATCCGTGGGTTTGCCATCAACCCGAACCTCAAAATGCAGCATATCGCGCCCGCCGGGACCGGATCCCATTTCGGCAACCTTGTCACCCGCACGCACACGGTCTCCTTCGCTCACCACCATGTCACGGTTGTACATATACGCACTCAGGTGGCGGGCGCTGTGGCGCAGAATCACCAGATTACCGGCGCCCTGAATACCACTGCCGGCATACACCACATCACCATCGGCCGCGGCGTACACGGCCTGCCCCTGGACACCGGCAATATCGATGCCACGGCTGCTGCCTGATTCAGAAAACATGCTCAGCATGCGGCCATCAGCCGGCCACTGCCAGTTGACTCCCTCTACCTCGCGGGTCGTGATAATGCCGGTACGTCGGGCATCAATCGCGGCCTGTGGACGCTGACCGCCACTGACCGCCAATTCACCGGCAGGCGATGCCGGAATATCAGGCAGCGCACTGATCGCAGATTCGGAAACCCCCGAGTCACTCAGATTCAACTGCTGCCCAGGATAGATGGTGTACGGTGCCGACAGGTTATTGACCAGCGCCAGGCGCCGGTAGTCAATATTGTGGGTCCAGGCGATGGAATACAGGGTGTCGCCCCGGGCTACAGTGTGCGTTCGCGCCTGAGTTCTGCCGGGTGCCGCCGCTGGCTCGGCCTGACGCTCGCTGCTGACAGCCACTTGCGGCTGGCTGGCTTGTGGCTGGCTCGCTTGCGCCTGATCGCCAGAGGCAGGCAGAGTGCTGCGACCGAGAGTTGTACGCCCGATGCCGCCACCCAGTGTGACCGGCCTGACAACCGTGGCGCTGGCGCCGACAGAATCACCATTGTTGCTGTTTGATGCACTGCTGCCGTCATTGCCAGTCGATGCGATTTCCGGCCCGCTGCGGCGTGGTGTCGGCGCCGTCTGGCCACTGGGCACAATCACCGGTGGCGAGCGTTCCAGAGCGCTGCTGCGATCATCCATGGGCGCCTGGTAGGTACTGCCACACGCAGCCAGCAGCAATAACATTAAAGCGCCTGCCGATCGGCGAAAAACCTTGTGGGGGACGGTCGGGATGGCGTGCTTGGACTGACTCATGACAATAACACCTGAAACAACTTGAACGACTCAAACGACTTAAACAGCAATGAGACGGCCCATCATAAACTGCAGCGCCTCAGGATGCCACGTCAAGCACGTGCCCAGCGCGAAAATGCCAGAATAAGCCCAAAACCCGCTGCCGCGCAGAGCAAGGCTGCCACCAGGGTGCCCGCGTCAGCGGCTGGCACTGACGCATCACGCCAGGGCCACAACACAATCAGAGAGGCCGCCAGCATGCCGATCAGAAAGGCATAGGATTGTTCGCGGTAATAACGAAATGTCCACGACAACAGATGCGCGAAGGACAGCAGACCAATGACGCAGCCCAGCGCAAATACCAGGATCACCTCCAGCTGGAAGCTGCGCAGCGCACCCAGCACGTATTCATACACGCCCAGCAGCAGCAGGATAAAAGCACCCGATATGCCCGGCAGAATCATGGCGCAAATGGCAATCATGCCGCTGAAAAAGATGTAGACCAGTGCGGTACTGCCAGCCATCGGATTGAGTATGGCCGTCAACGCCGTCAGCATGAAACCAATACCAAACAGCAGGCCTTTGAACAGTGTCCAGCGCCCGGCATCAGCGCGCAGCAAAAAGCATGACGCCAGTACCAGGCCCATAAAAAAGGCCATCACCAGGACAAAATACGTCTCCAGCAGATACAGCACGGTATTGGCCATCAACACCAGGCTCAGCAGTGTGCCGGCTAACAGCGTGAACAGAAACGCGCCGTGAATCTGCTGCCAGAATGCACGCGGCCCTTGCTGCCAGAGCGTTTTCAGCGCCAGTGGGTGACATTGCTTCAGGGCGTCGATCAATGCCTCGTAGATACCGCTGATGACTGCAATGGTACCGCCGGACACACCCGGTACCGAATCCGCCACGCCCATCGCCATGCCCTTCAGGAACAACACCAGGCGGGCCCGGAACAACGATACTGTTGCCATCAGTACTGCACCTGGCCAATGTACAGGGGCACAAAATTGACCGCTTCCAGCACCTGGCGATTGAAAGCATCACCCTCGCGCTCAATCAACAACAGTTCCTGACCACCGCGCTCTGAACCCACCGGAATCACCAGCCGTCCGCCATCAGCCAGTTGCGCCATCAGCTCATTTGGCACCTGTTGCGGCGCCGCCGCTGCAATGATGGCATCAAAGGGGCCATGTTCGGCCCAGCCCAGACTGCCATCATCATGTTTGGAACGCACATTGCGCACATTGAGCAATGACAGGTTTCGGCGTGCTTTTTCCAGCAAGGGCTGAATGCGCTCCACCGTCCACACCCGTTCAGCAAGCTGTGCAATCACCGCCGTCTGGTATCCACAGCCGGTGCCGATCTCCAGTACCCGGGGTAATTTACCCTGCTCCGGCGCGCGATTGCCCAGCACCGCCTCGGTCATGCGTGCCACCACAAAGGGCTGCGAAATGGTCTGGCTATAGCCGATGGGCAGCGCGGTATCTTCATAGGCCCGATGCGACAGCGCTTCATCCAGAAAAATATGACGCGGCGTGGTGCGCATGACATCAAGCACCGCCCAGTTTTTGATGCCTTTTTCAAGCAGTGAGGCAATCATGCGTTCGCGGGTGCGTTGCGAGGTCATGCCTATGCCGGCCAGATTTGGAGTGTTCAAGCAATCGTTCCCTTATGTGTCATGTTAAAGCGAGCCTGCCCGGCTATGCAGCTATTGCCGACGATGCAGTTATTGCCGACGATGCAGTTCTTACCTGCGATGCAGTTCTTAATAGCCACAAAGTTCATGTAATACTGCCGTGGCATAGGTCCCCGTCGGCAGCGTGAATTCAATCTCCAGCGTGCCGTCATCAGGCCGCCGATAGTCTAAAGCCTTAACCGGCAAACGCAAACTGCGCCGTTCCTGTTGCAATCCGTAGCGCGGCAACGCCGCACTGAAGACAGCCATCTCATCTGCCACTGCCTGTTCCAGTGCTGCCGCCGAATCCCGGCTGGCCAGCGCACCCTGTCCCCACAACGGGCCGGTCGGGTGAATATCCATGTCGGCGAGTCGTTGCGGCAGGTCTGCGTCATCTGCGCTGGAGACAAAAACACTGCCACTGCCATTCAGGTTCATGACATCGCCCGGCAACCAGCGGTTCCAGTTGCCGGCCGCCACACGCCGGGCCAGCACCGCATTAAACAGCGCCGAGCGGGCCGCAGACAGCCACATGCCGCGTTCCAGTCGACCGCGCGGCCTGGTTTTACCGGCAAACCAGGCTTCGGCATTGGCCAGGTTAGCGTGACCGAAGCGCTGCTCACCAAAATAATTCGGCACCCCCGAGTGCTCAATGGCCTGCATGCGAATGTCAAGATCCTGCCAGGCGTCACTCAATGACACCCCGTCTGCCGCCTTGACATCACGCAAACGAATGCGGAACTGGTTGCTGCGATGACTGCCGCGGCGCAACTTGCGGCTGTTGCGCAACTGCTGCTCAATAATCAAATCGTCCGACTCGATCTGCGCCAGGCCGCCAAGGTCATGGCCGGCACTGTTTTTGGGCCAGTGCAGGCTGAACCATTGCGTGCAGACACCGTGTTTGTCCTTTTGTCCCGACCAGCTGATATCACCCTGGCGCAGTCCGGTGGCCCGCGCCAGGCGCCCGGCAACGTCACTGGTGGTAATGCCGGTCTTGCGCACTTGCAGCCACAGATGCTCACCCTCCCCGCTGCACTCAAAACCCAGCACTTCATTGACCACAAAGTCATCCATCGCAACTTTGAATCGGGCCTGTAACAAAGGCGTGCCGAGAGACCGGGGCAGCGGCGGCAGCTCCACCTAGCGGTACAACACAACAACAGCGTGGGTTTCGATACCTTCGCGGCGCCCGACAAATCCCATGCCCTCGGTCGTTGATGCCTTCACATTGACACGCGCCACGTCAACATTCAGCAACTCCGCCAGTCGTTTGCACATGGCCGGGATATGTGGCGCCATTTTGGGTGCCTGTGCCAGAATCGTCATGTCTGCGTTGGCCAGCGTCCAGCCACCGTCTGCCACCATAGACACGACCTGTTGCAGCAACAGAGCACTGTCTACATTCTTGTAGGCCGCATCATTATCCGGAAAATGACGGCCTATATCACCACGTCCGAGCGCGCCCAGTATGGCATCACACAACGCATGGATGAGCGCGTCACCATCAGAGTGCGCCAACAGTCCGCG
The DNA here is from genome assembly GCF_040877505.1 of Pseudohongiella sp. Lineage (NCBI taxonomy): Bacteria > Pseudomonadati > Pseudomonadota > Gammaproteobacteria > Pseudomonadales > Pseudohongiellaceae > Pseudohongiella > Pseudohongiella sp. The sequence goes on along the minus strand of NZ_JBBDNQ010000010.1, from coordinate 55,793 downwards.
CTCATAGGGTATGGTGACACCGCCCAGTATCAAGGCGCGTTGATCATCGGGCTCGGCGAACCGGTGTGCGTCATAACCATGTCCGGTTCTGATATCTTTCATTCCAGTATGCCTGTATATGCCTGTGTTCCAGTTTCAGCCGTGGCGCGTGTCTCCAGCGCCTGCGCCTGCGCCTGCAGAATCAATTCCGCCAGTTGCAGATCCTCTGCATAGGTAATCTTGATATTGTCCTTGTGACAAGGCACCAGTTGCGGATGCTCGCCAGCCCATTCCATGGCCGAGGCCTCATCAGTGAGTGTGACACCTGCCGCTGATGCTGCACGTAAGGCATCACGCAAGCGCTGAAACGGGAACAGTTGTGGCGTGCAGGCGGCCCACAACGCGTCGCGGTCGACGGTCTGCACAACATGACGCTCACTGTCAGCACGCTTCAGGGTGTCACTCACCGGCAACGCCAGCAAACCACCGCTGCTACCTTTTGCGCCCTTGCCCTTGCCTGTGCCCTCGCCTGCGGCCAGTTCCAGCAAACGCAACATATCATCGACCCGAACACACGGGCGCACGGCATCGTGCACCAGCACCCAGTCATCTGGTCCCGCCAACCCGGCCAGCGCGTCCAGGCCATTGAGTACCGACTGCCAGCGATCTTCACCGCCCACGCAGGTCAGTACTTTGTCGCGCTCCGGGTTATAGACTGAATTGTGCCGCGCCCAGTGTCTGTCGTCCGGGCTCAGCACCAGCATGATACGCTCCACCTGCGCCAGAGCTGACAGCCGCGCAAGCGTCAGCGACAACACTGTCTGCCCGTTGATTCGCAGATATTGTTTGGGGATGGCAACCTGCATGCGGCTGCCAATACCGGCAGCGGGGACAACAGCCCAGATCGTCATAGGCCTATTCGATAATCATGTAAAAGGTTTCATCTTTGCGCGTCATGCCCAGGTCGGCGCGCGCGCGCTCTTCCACAGCCTCCAGGCCATTTTTCAGATCCAGCACTTCGCTTTCCAGCATCTGGTTGCGCTCGCGCAGAGCTTCGTTTTCCTGCTGCTGCACTGCCAACTGTTCTTCCAGCCGGTTCAGGTCGGCGACGCCACCGTCACCGACCCACAATCGCCATTGCAAGACCAGCAAAACCAGAACCAGCGCTGTCACCAGTGCTTTCATAAGCCAGAGACTCTGTTGTTGTCGTCAGGGCGGTCAGTTAACGTGACGGAACTCCTCAATGCCGCGATAAATCGCCTTGCTGCCCAGTTCCTGCTCAATACGCAGCAGTCGATTATACTTGGCAACACGATCCGAGCGGCACAGTGAACCGGTTTTGATCTGACCCGCACCGGTTGCAACCGCCAGGTCCGCAATCGTGGTGTCTTCGGTTTCACCCGAACGGTGTGAGATCACAGCAGTATACCCTGCTTTTCGTGCCATGCGGATCGCTGCCAGCGTTTCGCTCAGTGTACCGATCTGATTGAATTTGATCAAAATCGAGTTAGCGATATCTTCATCAATGCCGCGCGCCAGAATATCGGTATTGGTCACAAACAGATCATCACCAACCAGTTGCACCTTGTTGCCGATTTTTCGCGTCAGGCGCGCCCAGCCGTCCCAGTCGCTTTCATCCATGCCGTCTTCAATGGACAGGATGTTGTAATCGACAGACAGCTTTGCCAGGTAGTCAGTAAATTGCGCCGCATCATAAACGGCGTTTTCACCTTTTAGATTGTATTTACCGTCTTTGTAGAATTCGGATGAGGCACAATCCAGCGCCAGGCGGATATCACTGCCCATCTTCAGGCCGGTGCTCTCTACGGCCTTGGTGATGGCATCGAGCGCCGCCGCGTTGGACGGCAGGTCGGGGGCAAAACCGCCTTCATCGCCCACTGCTGTGCTCAGCCCCTGTTGCTTCAGAACCGATTTCAGGCTGTGGAAAATTTCGGCGCCATAACGCAGCGCTTCGGCAAAGGTGGGTGCACCCACCGGCTGCACCATGAATTCCTGGATATCAACATTGTTGTCCGCGTGCTCACCACCGTTAATAATGTTCATCATCGGCACCGGCAAACTCATGCTGTCCTGGGTGCCGTTCAACTTTGCGATCCATGCATACAAGGGCTGTTTATTGGCCTGGGCCGCAGCCTTGGCCGCAGCCAGTGACACCGCCAGAATGGCATTGGCGCCGAGCTTGGCCTTGTTCGGAGTTCCGTCCAGGTCAATCATCATCTTGTCTATTGTCGCCTGATCAGCAGCATCATGACCCAGCAGCAGATCACGAATATCCTTGTTGATATGCGAAACTGCCTTCAACACGCCTTTGCCCAAGTAACGTGAAGGGTCCTTGTCGCGCAGCTCCAGGGCTTCGCGTGAACCGGTGGAGGCGCCCGAAGGTGCACAGGCACTGCCCATGATGCCATTGTCCAGCGTCACGTCTGCCTCAACGGTGGGATTGCCGCGGGAATCCAGCACTTCACGTGCGCAGATGTCTTTGATGATAGCCATAGTATTTCCTGTTCTGCTTTGTCTGTTTAGATGCTTTTCTTAGCGAGTGCTTTTCTGACCCGTTATTCGGTATCGATTGTCGGGAACGTTTTCACCAGATCATCGACCTGTTTCATTTGCAGCAAAAACGCCTCCAGTTTGTCCAGCGGCAGCGCGCAGGGGCCGTCACAAAGCGCCTTGTCCGGCTGCGGGTGCGCCTCCAGAAACAACGCTGCCAGCCCCTGACTCATGCCGGCCCGGGCCAGTGTGGTGACATCGGCGCGGCGGCCATCAGCACTGGCGGCCAGGCCACCGGGCTTCTGCAGGGCATGGGTGACATCAAACATCACCGGGTAACGGAACTTTTTCATCACCGAGAATCCCAGCATGTCCACCACCAGATTGTTGTAACCAAAACTGGAGCCGCGCTCACACAGCATCAACTTGTTGTTTCCGGCCTCTTCGAATTTGCGCAGAATATGCCGCATCTCTTCCGGCGCCAGGAACTGTGCTTTCTTGATATTGATGAAGGCACCGGTGCGCGCCATCGCCGTCACCAGATCGGTCTGCCGCGACAGAAAAGCTGGCAGTTGCAGAATGTCCGCCACCTGAGCCACTGCTTCGGCCTGTGCCGGTTCATGAACATCGGTCAGCACCGGCACGTCAAATTTCGATTTGATGGCCTGCAGTATCTTCAGGCCATTCTGCAGACCCGGGCCCCGGTAGGAATTGATCGACGACCGGTTCGCCTTGTCAAAGGAGGCCTTGAACACATACGGAATACCCAGCCGACCACAGACGTCCACATAGTGCGCGGCGACCTCCATGGCCAGCTCGGCTGACTCCAGGACGTTCATGCCGCCAATCAGGACAAACGGCAGATCATTGCCGAAGCGCACCTGCTCATTTAGCTGTAAGTGAGCAGCATTCATTTGTCTCTCGCCGCCTGATGCGCCAGGGCCGCATTCACAAAACCGGTAAACAGTGGGTGGCCATCGCGCGGGGTGGAGGTGAATTCGGGATGAAACTGACAGGCAACAAACCAGGGATGATCGGGCGCTTCGATGACCTCAACCAGCTCACCGTCCATGGAACGGCCAGCGATGATCAGGCCGGCGGCCTCCAGTGCCTGCAGGTAATTGTTATTGACCTCAAAGCGATGACGATGGCGCTCAACAATCACGTCCTGGCCATAACATTGATGTGCCAGGGAGCCCGTCTGCAACCGGCACTCCTGCGCGCCCAGACGCATGGTGCCGCCCAGATCGGAATGTTCGTCACGCACTTCAACACCACCATCGGCGGTCATCCATTCGCTGATCAGGGCCACGACCGGATCTTTGCAGTCGGGTTTGAATTCAGAACTGTGGGCTTCCGGCAGGCCCGCTTTGTTGCGGGCGTACTCGATCACGGCCACCTGCATACCCAGACAAATACCCAGGTACGGAATTTTGTTTTCGCGGGCGTACTGTACCGTGCTGATCTTGCCTTCGACCCCACGCAGACCAAATCCGCCCGGCACCAGAATCGCGTGCACGCCTTCCAGCAACGACGTGCCATGCACCTTGATGTCGCTGGAGTCGATGTACTTGATGTTGACCCGGGTGCGGGTCTGAATGCCGGCATGACTGATGGCTTCGATCAGAGACTTGTAGGCATCCAGCAGCTCCATGTACTTGCCGACAATAGCGATATTGACTTCACGGTCAGGATTGAGCTTGGCATCCACCACCCGGTCCCACTCGCCCAGGTCGGCCGCGGGGCAATCGAGGCCAAATTTGCTGACCACAATTTCATCCAGGTGGGCAGCACGCAACATCGATGGCACCCGGTAAATGGTATTGGTATCAGGCAATGACACCACCGCTGGCAAATCCACGTTGGTGAACAGGGCAATTTTGCGCCGCGCTGACTCAGGGATTTCCTGCTCGGAACGACAAATCAGAATATCAGGCTGGATACCGATGGAGCGCAGTTCTTTCACCGAATGCTGGGTCGGTTTGGTTTTGGTTTCGCCGGCGGTGGCAATGTAGGGCACCAGCGTCAGGTGCATGAACAACGCTTTTGACGAGCCCAGTTCAACGCGCATCTGGCGCACGGCTTCCAGGAAGGGCTGGGATTCGATGTCACCCACCGTGCCACCGATTTCGACCAGCGCTACATCGGCACCGGCCGCACCATCAATGACGCGGCGTTTGATTTCATCGGTAATATGCGGGATAACCTGAATGGTTGCGCCCAGATAATCACCGCGACGTTCGCGCCTGATGACCTCTTCGTATACCCGACCGGTGGTGAAATTGTTGCGTGCGCTCATCGTGGTGCGAATAAAACGCTCATAGTGGCCCAGATCAAGATCTGTTTCTGCGCCGTCTTCGGTCACAAACACTTCGCCGTGCTGGAACGGGCTCATGGTACCGGGATCCACGTTGATATACGGGTCCAGTTTGAGCATGGTGACCTTGAGTCCGCGGGCTTCGAGAATCGCCGCGAGAGATGCTGAAGTGATGCCTTTGCCGAGTGAGGAAACCACCCCACCGGTAATGAAAATATATCGCGTCATTTAACGCCCCATCCTGTGTCGCTGATGGGGCTACAGATTACCAGAAGCGCCCAGCATCGACAAATTAAATATGATCCTGTCGCGAAGGCGTCTGCCAGCTCACTGCCCAGCCCGCACCTTCATCAACAGCCTGAAAACCGTCACACACACCAACCCCGACAATCCAGGCCAGCTTATGATCGATATACAACAAGGGCGTCCGCTCACGCACCCACGGTGGCAATGCGGACTCCTGCAGAATTTTTTTTAATGGCCGTTGTGGCCGACCGGGCAAGGCACAAACCTCACCACCGCGACGATAACGAATCACACACTCGCCTGCAGGCAAGCGCATGACCTGGTGTTTTTGCGCACCAACGGGTTGATACAAACGCAGTGAACCATTGCCGGGCAACACCCTTGCCACATAACGCCCGTCACCTTGCGGGCGCCATGCGTAACCCTCATCCGGTTGCGCCGGAACGTCATCCAGCGCCTCTATCAAGTACAATTCATCGCGAAAGCGGCGCAACTGCCAGTGCTGCCAGTTGATCTGCGGTTGCGCATCATCGCGCGCACTCAATAACTCATCCTGTACCCGCTGTACCAATCGCCAGCCGGGCACCTGTTCTGTTTCGCGCAGCAGCCAGTGGCGAATGACCAATCGCTGCCTGGCTGCCGACAGATTCCGCACCCCCGCACAGCTCAATCGATTGCTGTCGGGCGGCGACAGCGTAAGCAGCAACTGCCCGGCCAGCTCGCTGAGTATCAAATCAGCGTCGGCTCCCAGCGCCGCCGTGCGTGCCACACTTTGTCGCCAGCCTGGCCAATGCTCTGCCAGTGTCGGCATCAGCCGGTGACGCAGATAATTCCGGCTCAACGAATCATCGCCGTTACTGTCATCATCATGCCATTGCAGCGCATTGGCCCGGGCCCAGCCCGCCAGTTGCGCCCGCGTCGCCGCCAGCAAGGGTCGCCACAACACACCGGCTCCCAGCGCGCGGCTTTCCGGCATGCCCGCCAGGCCGCGCGGCCCGGCGGCGCGCAGCAGGCGCAGCAATACTGTTTCCAACTGATCATCCTGGTGATGTGCCAGCAGCAGCGCCTCATCTGCCGCCAGTTCCTGCGCAAACACCTGGTAACGAGCATCCCGGGCCACCGCCTCCGGACTCTGCCCCGGCGCGCGCTGCACCGTTACCCGATGCGCAACACAGTCGACATCCAATGCCCGGCAGACTGCCAGGCAATGCGCCTGCCAGGCATCCGCATGGGCGCTGATGCCGTGATTGACATGCACAACGCGCAAGCCCGCAAAAGGCAGTCTCTGCTGTGCATGCAACTGATGGCAGGCATGCAACAACACCATGGAATCGAGGCCGCCACTGACCCCCAGCAGCAAGCGCCGACAGGCCGGTTGCTGCTGATGCAAACGCAATAAAGCTGACACCAGAACCTCGACCGGGTTCTGGTGAGCAGTTTCATGCAAAGACGTTTGCTCGCGGGAATAATCTGTATCGGCAGTGCTGTCGGTCATTGGCATGCGCCCTCAGGCCCATGTTGACGGCGCTCAGCTGCTGATGCCATAACTCATCAGGCGCTTGTAGCGGCGCTCCACCAGGTCATCAATGTCCATGCCCTGCAAACGCTCAACCTGATCAATCAATGCCGTTTTCATGTTGCGCGCCATCGCTTTCACATCACGGTGGGCGCCACCCAGCGGCTCAGGAATCGTGGTATCCACAATACCCAGCTCTTCCAGGCGGGTTGATGTGACACCCATCGCTTCGGCGGCGTCAGGTGCGTGCTCGGATGACTTCCACAAAATGGTCGCACAGCCTTCGGGCGTGATCACGGTATAGGTGGAATACTGCAGCATGTTCAGATGATCGGCGATGCCAATGGCGATGGCGCCGCCGGAGTTGGCCTCGCCGGTCACGGTGGCGATCAGCGGGGTTTTAACCCGTGACATCATGGCCATGTTTTCGGCGATGGCTTCATTGATGCCACGCTCTTCAGCGTCAATGCCCGGGTAGGCGCCAGGCGTATCGATAAAGGACAGCACTGGCAGCTTGAAGCGCTCGGCCAACAGAATCAGGCGACGCGCCTTGCGATAACCTTCCGGACGCGGCATGCCAAAGTTGTGCCGCACTTTTTCCTTGGTACCACGGCCTTTCTGATGACCAATGACCATCACCGGCTTGCCGTCCAGGCGCGCAATGCCACCAATCAGTGCCATATCGTCAGCGAACAACCGGTCGCCGTGCAATTCGTCAAAATCATCAAAAATATGCTGAATATAATCAAGAGTATAGGGCCGCAGCGGATGGCGGGCGACCTGCGAGATCTGCCACGGACTCAGGTTGCCGTAGATCTTCTCGGTAAGCTTGGTATTCTTTTCCTTAAGTTTTTGAATTTCATCACTAATATTGAGATCGTTGTCATCACTGACAAGACGCAGTTCATTGATCTTGACCTCAAGATCAGCGATGGGTTGCTCAAAATCCAGATAATTCGGGTTCATAAATACGTCAATTCCGGCCAAAGTCGGTCAATTAGGGCTGCAATGATAGCAAATATAAGCGTCAGCGGTAAGCAATGCTGACAGCGTTTGCACCACACAGCAGATGCAGTTCCTGTATCAGGTTCTGGTCTGGCAATACCTGCCAGTGCTCGCCCAGTTGCAGACAGCCGGCAATTTCCGGCCGCCGGTAGCGTATGCGAACCGGACAACTGACCGGCGCCAGCGGTGCCATCAACGCCGCATCGGGCGGCACCGGGGGCTCCTCAGGATGACTGTCAACAGCACCGGCCGCCGTCTGATACACCGGTATCGGTGCCGGCGTTTGCCGATACGGCTGCAACACCCCGGCCAGTCGGCTGGTGAAACCGGGCGTCAATTTGTCAGCCTCAAGCTCCAGCTCGATGGCTTTGGCAAAGCGCTGGCGAGCCTGGGTCAGGTTCAGCACCTCACGCGCCCGCCCCCGCATGGCTCCTTTGAAGTCATCCATAGACACCTGGCAGTCCACGACCAGGATGGCGTCTTTTTGCAGGAGTTCGCGGAACTGCTCGTACTCCTTGGCGAACAGCGAGATTTCCAGCCGACCACTGCGGTCATCCAGGGTAATAAAAGCAATATTGTCACCGCGTTTGCTGCGCATGGTACGTGTGCTGACCAGCAGCCCGGCCACCCACTGGCTTTCCCGCTCCGGGCGCACATTGGCCAGCCGGTCACGGGTCAGCTGTTTCAGTTCCGGCAGATATTCATCAATGGGGTGACCGCTCAGATACAGACCCAGGGTGTCACGTTCGGCCTGCAGGCGTTTTTGCTGGGTCCAGGGCCTGACATTGAGCACGCCGGCGCTGACCTCCGGCTCGGGTACCGGCGCTATATCACCAAACATGTCGAGCACCCCGGCGGCCTGGTTGCGGCTGCTCTGTTCAGCGGCCTGCACGGTGTCTGGCAGCGCCGCCATCAACTGCGCTCTGGTGGTATCGGTATCGGCATCGACCAGGTGGTCCAGCGCCCCAGCCCTGATCATGGCTTCCAGCGCCCGCTTATTGACCGCGCGCAAATCCAGACGCGAACAGAAATCCAGTAGCGACTTAAAGTCGCCACCGGTGTTACGCGCCGCAATGATGGCGTTGATCGGCCCCTCGCCCAGACCCTTTATCGCGCCCAGACCATACACAATTTCGCCCTGTTTGTTGACGGTAAAATTGTAGGCACCCACATTCACATCAGGCACTACCAGTGGCAGCTTCATGTCCCGGCATTCTTCAATCAGGGTCACGACCTTGTCGGTGTTCTGCATATCGGCAGACAATACCGCCGCCATGAAGTACGCCGGGTAATGCTTCTTCAGCCAGGCCGTCTGATACGACACCAGCGCGTAGGCGGCCGAGTGCGATTTGTTAAAACCGTAACCAGCGAATTTTTCCATCAAGTCAAAAATGGATCCCGCCAGTTCGGCGCTGATGCCACGATCAGCGGCGCCATTCAGGAAGAAGCTGCGCTGCTTGTCCATCTCTTCCTGCTTCTTTTTACCCATGGCGCGGCGCAGCATGTCCGCGTTACCCAGAGTGAAATTGGCCAGCACCTGGGCGATCTGCATCACCTGTTCCTGATACAGAATAATGCCGTAAGTGTTTTTTAATACCGGCTCCAGATCCGGGTGCGGGTAACTGCTATCGGCGCGCCCGTGTTTACGGTTGATAAAGTCATCCACCATGCCCGACTGCAACGGACCGGGGCGAAACAGAGCCACCAGGGCCACGATATCTTCAAAACAGCTGGGCAGCAGTTTGCGGATCAATTCTTTCATGCCGCGCGATTCCAGCTGAAAAACGGCAGTGGTTTCAGCGCGCTGCAACAGCTCGTAAACCCGCACATCGTCCAGCGGAATATTGCGGATATCGAGCTTGTTATCCTGGTGCGCCGGTTCCTGCGCGTTGATCATTTTGACAGCCCAGTCAATAATGGTCAGGGTGCGCAAACCCAGAAAGTCGAATTTCACCAGGCCCGCAGTTTCGACATCATTCTTGTCAAACTGGGTGACCAGGCTATCACCGTTCTCGTCACAGTACAGTGGTGAGAAGTCAGTCAGGCGGGTCGGCGCAATCACCACACCACCGGCGTGTTTACCCACATTACGGGTAATGCCTTCCAGCTTGAAGGCCATCTCCATGATTTCCTGCGCATCTTCATCGCTGTCGATAAACTCCGGCAGCTGCGGTTCCATTTCCATGGCCTTGGTCAGTGTCATGCCCGGCTCAAACGGAATCAGTTTGGACAGTTTGTCGGCCAGGCCATAAGACTTGCCCTGCACCCGTGCCACGTCGCGCACAACTGCTTTTGCCGCCATGGTGCCAAAAGTGATGATCTGCGACACCGCCTCCTTGCCGTACAGCTCAGCCACGTGGGCAATCACCCGATCACGGCCTTCCATGCAGAAGTCGACATCAAAGTCAGGCATCGACACGCGCTCCGGGTTCAGGAAGCGTTCGAACAGCAGGTCATAACGCAAGGGATCCAGATCGGTAATGCCCAGCGCATACGCCACAATGGAACCGGCACCGGAGCCGCGGCCCGGTCCTACCGGAATATCATTGTTCTTGGCCCACTGGATAAACTCCATCACGATAAGGAAGTAACCCGGGAACCCCATCTGAATAATCACATTCAACTCAAAATCCAGACGTTCATAATACGGCTGGCAGAAGCCGGCAAATTCTTCTTCGGGCGCCTGTTTTCCACGAATCTCATGAAACAGTCGGGGCAGGTGCTGATCCAGGCCTTCGCGACTGACCTGGCGAAAATATTCGTCCATGGTCAGCCCTGCGGGCACCGGATAATTCGGCAGATACGGTTTGCCCAGCTCCAGCTCCAGTGAACAGCGCCGCGCGATCTGCACGGTGTTCTCAATGGCCTCGGGCAGGTCGTCGAAAAGCTCAAGCATTTCTTCCGGGCTGCGCAGGTATTGCTGCTCGGAGTAGTGTCGCGGGCGGCGCGGGTCATCCAGCGTGCGACGTTCGTGAATACACACCCTGACCTCATGCGCTTCAAAGTCGTCACTGTGGATGAAGCGCACATCATTGGTTGCCACCACCGGGCAGCCGGTCTCGGCCGCCAGCCTGATCGCCGCCTGCAGGTAAGGCTCTTCACCCTGACGTCCGCAGCGCTGCAGCTCCAGATAAAAACGGCCCGGGAACAGTGTCATGTATTCGTCCAGCACCGCACGGGTGGTCGCGTGGTCACTTTCCATCAGGCTGCGGCCGACTTCGCCGCTCATGCCACCGGATAAAGCAATCAGACCATCAGCATTGGCGTGCAGCCACTCCCGGCGTATCTGGGGCTCGCCGTGGCCAAGTTTTTCCGTGTAGGACAATGAAATCAGACGGGTCAGGTTCCGGTATCCCTGCAGGTTCATCACCAGCAGCACCAGCGGAAAGGGTTTGTCCGGCCGCTCCGGATTTTCCAGCAGCACATCGCAGCCGCAGACCGGCTTGATGCCCTGCGCCATCGCCGCCGTATAGAATTTGATCATGGCAAACAGGTTGGCGTGGTCAGTGACGGCCACTGCGGGCATGGCCATCCGGGCGGTGGCTTCGACCAGTGGTTTGACACGCACCAGGCCGTCGACCACGGAGTACTCGGTGTGTACGCGCAAGTGCACAAAATTTGTCGGAACCAACCGGCTCATACCCTCTCCAGAATTTGTTCTTGTCAACACCGGCCTTCAGGGTCCGGGTTTTACTGATTCAGTGCCGTCAGGCAGCGTGCCACCGGGGCATACGAGCGGCGGTGCTCAGGGCACGGGCCCAGTTGCTGCAGTGCTGCCATGTGTGCCCGGGTCGGGTAGCCCTTGTGTTGCGCAAAACCGTAACCCGGATAGCGTTGATCCAGATCGACCATGACACGATCGCGTGCCACCTTCGCCAGCACCGAGGCTGCCGCTATGCAGTCGAGCCGGCCGTCGCCCTGCACCAGCGCTGTTGCCTGATAATGCCATTGCGGACAAAACTTACCATCAACATAAACAAAGTGCGGCTGGGTTGCCAGCGCTGTCACTGCTTTTTTCATTGCCAGCAGACTGGCCTGCAGAATATTGATGCGATCGATTTCCGCCGCGTCCACACTGACAATGGCAAAGCTCACTGCCTGTGCCAGAATCAGGTCAAACAGGCGTTCCCGGCGAGCCTCGCCAAGCTTTTTGGAATCATTGAGCCCCGGCAGGTCGTACTGCGCGGGCAGAATCACGGCGGCCGCATACACGGCACCGGCCAGGGGGCCACGGCCGGCTTCATCAACACCAGCAATCAGCGTGTCGGCGGCGTGCGCAGGCAATGTCGACACCCGCTGCATCATGCATCCTCTGCGATCAACCGGCATACCGCGCTTGCGGCCTGCTGATCTGCATCCAGGCGGATGGACTGGTGAATGGTCTCAAATGCTTCATACAGGTTCTCCTGCCGCGCAGGGTCACCCAGCCATGCCAGTACCTCGGCGCTGACAGTCGCTGGCGTCACCTGGTCCTGCAGCAGTTCGGGTACCAGCTCGCGGCCGGCCAGCAAATTGGGCAGCGAGATGAACGGCACTTTGACCAGGCGTTTTGCCAACGCCCAGGTCAGTGCCGACAAGCGGTAACACACCACCATGGGCCGCTTTAACAACAGCGCTTCCAGTGTCGCAGTGCCCGAGGCGAGCAGCACCATATCCGATGCCTGCATGGCTTCATGAGAGCGCCCATCCGATACGGTAAACGCGTGTCGTGCCGTGGTTTTCTGTTGCAGAGCCTGCTCCAGCATACTGTCAATTTGTTCGCGCCGACGTTCGTTGGCACAGGGAATCACAAACCGCAGATCAGGCCGGTGCTGCAGACATAACAAGGCGGCTGCGATGAACACCGGGCCCAGACGTTGCACCTCGTCCTTGCGGCTGCCGGGCATCAGGCACAACACCGGCAACGACGCCGGCAGCTGCAATGCATCGCGTGACTGTTGACGAATCAGGGTCTGATCCTGCCCCGGTGCAATTCTGTCGGCCAGCGAATGTCCCACGCAGTGCACGGCAATACCGTGCTGCTGATAGATATCAGATTCAAAGGGAAACAGGGCCAGCATCAGGTCTACAGCGCGGGCAATTTTTTTGATGCGGCCTTTACCCCAGGCCCACACGCTTGGGCTGACATAATGCACGGTTTTGATGCCGGCATCATGCAGGTTCTGCTCAAGGCGAAGATTAAAGCCGGGCGAGTCGATGCCAATAAAAACCGCAGCGCGTTCGGTAACAAAGAGCCTGACCAGATCACGCTTGAGCCTGAGCAGTTCAGGCAGGCGGCCCAATGGCTCAACAAATCCCATCACCGACAGGCGCTCCATCGGCGTGATGGATTCAAAACCCTGGGCCAGCATCAGCGGGCCGCCGACACCGGCAAAACGGGCATGGGGATAACGCTGGCGTATGGCCTGCATCAGGCCGGCGCCGAGCATGTCACCCGAAGTTTCTCCAGCCACCATGCCTATCAGCATCAGCGATGTATGCCCTTGGCCGAGCCTTGAATGGATTGCAGCAAGACATCAATGGCGGGATTTTCAGCCGCCATCGGGGCCAGCTGCGCCTGCGCTTCCTGCAGACTCAAACCTTTCTTGTAAATGGTTTTAAAAGCACGTCGAATCTCTTTAACGGTATCTGCGTCAAAACCGCGCCGCTCAAGACCGACTGTGTTGACACTGCGCACTGCTGCCGGGCTGCCACTGACAATGACGTAGGCCGGCACATCATGGGAAATGTGTGTCATGCCCCCTATCATGGCATGGGCGCCAATGTGCAGGAACTGATTGACCCCGGCATAACCACCCAGAATCACCCAGTCATCAACAATGGCATGACCGGACAGACCTGCATTGTTGGCAAACACCGTGTTGCTGCCCACGATGCAGTCATGGGCAACATGCACATAGGCCATCAGCAGATTGTTGTTGCCAATGCGGGTCACGCCGCCGCCCGAAGCCGTGCCCCGGTGCAGGGTACAACCTTCACGGATAATATTGCCGTCACCTATTTCCAGCCAGGTATCTTCACCGGCGAATTTTTTATCGGCCGGATCTTCGCCGACTGATGCAAACTGATAAACCGTGTTGTTTTTACCCATCCGGGTGTTGGCTTTGATGATGACATGAGAGCTGATCTCGGTGCCCTCACCAATCTCGACATTGGCACCGATGATGCTCCACGGACCGACACTGACATTGTCTGCCAGCCTGGCAGTGGGATGGATAATGGCGCGTGTATCAATCACTGTTCTCGTTTCCTCTCCGCACACAGGATGGTGGCTTCTCCGACCAGCTCATCACCTACCGAGGCACGACAGGCGAATTTGTAGATGCCGCGTTTGCTGGTAATAATGGTCGCTTCCAGGGTTAAACAGTCACCTGGCACCACAGGGCGTTTCAGACGGACGTTGTCTGCGCCCACAAAATAATACAGATAACCGTCTTTGGGCTTTTTTTCCTGACTCTTGAAACCCAGTACACCGGCGGCCTGCGCCAGTGCTTCGATGATCAGCACACCCGGCATGATCGGATAGTCAGGAAAATGGCCGTTGAAAAACGGTTCATTGACGGAGACATTCTTGTAAGCCACGATCGACTTGCCCATCTCCATGCTGACTACACGATCCACCAGCAAAAACGGGTAGCGTTGTGGCAGGTATTCCTTGATTTCTTCGACGTTCATCATCATTTCAATTTCCTGGTTCATGCGGTTCATTGGGCAGAACCTGTTCCAATTTTTTTACACGCCTGGACAGCTCGGACAGTTTACCGAGCGTCACGGCATTACGTTTCCACTGGCCGCTTTCCTGCAGCAAGGTGCCGGACGAATACAGGCCCGGTTTGTTGATTGACTGGGTCACCATCGACATGGCACTGACGGTTACTTTGTCGCAAATACTCAGGTGGCCGGTAATGCCCACTCCGCCGCCAATGACACAGTAGCGCCCGACACGCGTGCTACCGGCCAGCGCGCTGCAACCACAAATCACGGTATGGGCACCGACCACACAGTTGTGGCCAATCTGCACCTGATTGTCGATCTTCACGCCCTCTTCGATAACCGTGTCGTCCAGCGCACCACGATCCACGCAACTGCCGGCACCGATTTCGACATCTGCCGCAATCCTGACCGAACCCAGTTGAGCGATTTTCACCGAACGCTGGCCATCAAACGCAAAACCGAAACCATCAGCGCCAATCACGGTACCGGCATGGATAATACAGCGATCACCCACGCTGACGCCGTGATAGAGCGTCACGTTAGGATAGATCACTACCTCATTGCCAATATGACTGTCACGACCGATAACACTGCCAGCCCCGATACGACAGCCATCGCCTATCACCGCGCCGCTTTCGATGACCGCCTGCGGGCCGACACTGACGCCTTTGCCCAGGCTTGCGCTGACATCGACCACGGCACTGGCGTGCACTAAAGCCTCCTGTGGCTGATCGGCGCTGTCACTGGCAAGGCTGAAAAACAGCTGCGATGCCCGGGCATAAGTGACATAAGGCGCGCGCGACAACAAACAGGGAACAGTAACAGAGCTTGCCTGGTCCGGATGCAGAATAAGGGCACTGGCCCGGCATTCAGCAAGCTGGTGGGCATAACGAGGGTTGGTGAGAAAGCTTAGACTCCCCGGACCGGCACGCTTGAGTGTCGCCAGCCCGTCGATCCGGATCGAGTCATCGCCTTGGACAGGCACATCCAGTAATCGGGACAGTTCTTTTAATGTAAAAGAAGGCTTCACCGTACGGGATCCTGTCATACCGGCGCGCCGGTATTATTGCGCCATTTCGTTGAGTTTGGCCGTCACCAGAGCCGTGATGTTGTAGGCATTGTCAAAGTAGGCAACGGATTCTGCATTCAGCACCACGTCATACCCGCCTTCCTCAACAACCGCCTCAATGGCCTGCCCCAGGCTTTGGCGCATGCGCTCAACGAAACCCTGCTGGCGCTGCTGCCAGGCATTCTGCAGTCGCTCGGCAATGACCTGCATCTGCGCCTGCTTCTCTTCAGCATCCGAGTTCATCTCGCGCATCTCCGCCTCGCTGAGGATGGACTCGTCACGCTGGGCGCGCTCGATGATTTCACGCAGCTCAGTGTTGAGCGTCTCCAGGCGTGCTTCGTCGTTTCCGAACTCCGAACGCGTGGACGCTTCCAGTGCCTGAGCTGCCTCGGAACCAAACAGGGCCTGTTCCAGATCAATAATGCCAATCGTCGGCTGCGACTGGGCAACCGCTACGCTGCTGGTCAGCAGCATGGTCGCGAGTATCAGTATCTTGTTCATTGTATTCACCATGAGTTCTCCGCATTGTAGATAATGCCGACTGACGTATTCAGCCGCGCATTGTATCATTGAGATCCGGGTTCGGACCGTAATTTTTCCAGATTTTTTAGAAACCGGCACCGATGGTAAAATCGAAAGTCTTGGTTCGGTCATTTTCGCCTTTCTTCAGCGGCGCTGCCAGATAGAACGTCAACGGCCCGAAGGGCGACAGGTAGGTCACCCCGACACCGGCCGAGTAGCGCAGCTCGCTGGCGTCAAAGTTGCCGCAGCCCAAGCGTTTCTGGGACTCACTGCAACTGCTGGAAAATACGTTGCCGACATCCACGAACAGACTGGAGCGCACACCACCGCGATTCTCCACAAAGGGCAAGGGAAACAGAATTTCCGCAGTCAGCGTGGTCAGTATGTTGCCGCCAAAGGAATCGCGATCGCGGCGGTTCAGATTGTAGTTTTCAACGGCCAGCTGGACCTGCTGATTACCATCGGCATCCAGTACCGGCTGTCCGTTGCTGTCGAACACCGGCACCGTCGGGTAGGCGATTGAGCCATCATACGAGGCAGCGCCGCCCGGGGTCAGCACAATATTGCCATTTTCGTCCTTCACCAGCCCGGCCTGTTGCGGCGTTATGACGCGCGGATCCGTGCTGCGCGGGCCCAGGCTGTTTTCGTCGTAACCACGAACAACACCGTTGTAAGCCAGACCACCGGCAAAAAAGTTCTGGAAGAACGGCATGTCATCGGTACCGCCATAACCACTGCCATAACCCAGGTTGGTGCGCAGATGGAATACCCAGTCATCACCATAAATCGGTTTGTAGTACTGGCCGGTATAGGTGGCGCGGTAATACTCCAGGTCACTGCCCGGCACCGTGATTTCGAAGGCGGCCTGGTGCTGAGTGCCCCGGGTGGCCAGCTGGCCACGGTTCAGCGTGCTGTACACATAATTGGTGGTAAACGTGAAGTTATCAAACTCGGTGCCATACTTGTCAATAAACCCGGGGTCTGTGGGCAGATTGCGATATTCCTCGGGCAGGCTGGAAATTGGCGCCGTGATGGCATCCACCACCGGGCCTGCCCACGGGTTATTGTTGGCCGGGCGCACCAGGTAGCGATCATTGAGACCCACGCGCGGCGTGGCCTCAATTTCCTGCACGGACAGACCACCAGAGGACAGTTCGGTATGGGTATACCCCAGGTTGTATCCGATACGCTGATTGTCGCTGATCGGATAACCGAAATTCAGCGACGCCCCGTAAGAAGTCGTCGAGAAACTGGCAATGTTGAACGGTGAATCCTGCTTCTGCACAAAAACGTTGAAACCACGGCTCACACCATCGGGGGTAAAATACGGATCAACATAGGAAAACCGTGCGCTGCTCTGGAAATAACTGCGGTTCAGGCCCACAGCGACGGTGCGCCCGGTACCCAGGAAGTTCTCCGCCTGCAGGTCAGTAGCAACAAACCAGTCACCGCCACCACCGGAGCCGACACTGAAGGAGATGCTGCCAAAACTCTGCTCTTCCACGTCAAACTCAACATCAATCTGGTCCGAAGTGCCCGGCACTTCCACCGTGTCCACCTCAACGGTGGAGAAATAACCCAGACGCTCCAGGAGAATCTTGGAAAATTCAATCTGCTGGCTCGACGCGGGGGCACTTTCCAGTTGGCGCATTTCCCGGCGCAACACATCATCAGCGGTTGATACGTTGCCGCGGAAATTGATGCGGTTGACGTAAGTGCGGGCGCCAGGCTCAACATAGAAGATGACTTCCACGGTCTGATCATCATCATTGACCGTCGGCACCCCTTCCACGGTTGCAAAGGCGTACCCCAGGTTACCCAGGATCTGTGTCATGTATTCTTCACTGGCGGTAATCAGCGCCTGTGAATAGGTCTGACCGGGCCCTACCAGCGTGTAGGCGCGCAGCAGCGCTTCGGCGTTGACCAGGTCACCCACCAGGTCCACGCGGCTGATTTCGTACTGCTGGCCCTCGCTGACATTGATGGTGATATAAATCTGTTCATTGTCCGGCGTAATGGTCACCGGTGTGGAATCAACATTGAAACGGGCAAAACCGTTATCCAGGTAGTAGGAAGTGACCCGCTCGATGTCACCCGACAGCTGCTCGCGCGAATACCGGTCGCGGCTGCTGAACGGCAGATACCAGGGTTTTGTGCCCAGATCCATCAGTTCGGTCAGTTCATCATCGTTGTAAGTGGTATTGCCAACCAGGTTGACGTCGCGGATGCGGCTTTCCTCACCCTCGTTAACGGTCATGTCGATGGCAACACGGTTACGCGGCTGCTCGGTGACCTCGATGTCTACCGTGGTGCCGTAGCGGCCACGCGAGGAGTAGACTTCCTGAATGCCCTGGCGGATGGCCTCCAGCGTGGCACGGGTGAAAATGCCGCCCTCGACAATCTCTGCCGACGCCATGTTTTCCAGAATGTCCTCGGTCTGCAGAACCTTATTGCCTTCGATATTGATCTCGCTGACCGACGGGCGCTCAAGTACCGTCAGCAGCAGCACGTCGCCTTCGCGCGCCACTTCCACTTCTTCAAAGTAACCCGATTCGGTCACCGCGCGGATAATCGGGCCGGTCATGCCCGGCTGCATGGTGTCACCGATACTCACCGGCAGCAGACTGAACATGACCCCGGGCGAAATGCGCTGCAGGCCATCGATGCGGATGTCGCTGATCACAAAACTCTGTTGTTGCGCGCCCGGTTGAGGAGAACCCGGCTGCGAGGAACCGGCGCCGGGCAATAGTGGCTGTGCCTGGGTAGCAGTGCAAAGACCGACGGTCAGGATGGCGCTGAGACAATATCTAATCATGAAATTCTTTGTAGCCCGAAGTCTGGATGATAATTTAGATGAATGATGTCGCGTAAAACCCGTATTAAAGCAGCCGGGCCACATCGTTATAAATGGCCAGCATCATGATGCCACCAATCATCAACAGACCCATTTGCAGCCCCATGGCCTGAATCCGCTCTGGCACAGGACGGCGTATGATAGCCTCTATGGTGTAATACAACAAATGCCCGCCATCGAGCACCGGAATCGGCAGCAGGTTCAGCACACCCAGACTGATACTCAGTATGGCGAGAAACCCCAGATAGACCTCAAGGCCATAACTGGCGGTCTCCCCCGCAACCTGCGCGATGGTGATGGGGCCATTGATATTCTTCACGGAAATCAGGCCAATCACCATCTTCTTGATCGAATCCAGCACAAAAACCGACTTGTCCCAGGTTTCCTGCAACGCTGGCCCGATCGCGGTCAGCGGGTTGTAGGAAATCTCCCGGCGCATCTCCGGCGGCAAACTGCCATACAGATCATAAGGTTCAACATAGGCGCCGATGGTGCCAATTGCCACGCCATCAACATCACTGCTTTGCGGCGTCACCGTCAACGCCTGCTCAACTGCTCCGCGTTGGACAACAACATCCAGCGTCAGTTCCGGATGCGCCCGAACCATTTCCACCCACTGCGTCCAGCTGCGGACCTGCTCGCCACCGGCGCTCAGCACGCGGTCACCAGCCTGGAACCCGGCCTGCTCGGCGCGGCCCCCGGCGACAACTCCGTCAATGACTGGCGGAATTTCATACTGCACGATGCCCAACGACGCGAGCGGGTTGGGTTCCGAGGTACGCGACTCCCAGTTCTGCACCGGAATCCGGTAATCACGTGCGTCCACCGCATTGGCCGGCACTGCGCTGACCACCAGTTCACCGGTTTCACCCAGGCGGTTGAGCAGCTGCATGGTCACCTGCTGCCAGATATTGGTATCGACCCCGTCAACGGCAACAATTTCGTCTCCGGCGCGCAAACCGGCTTCATAGGCCGGCGAGCCGTCCAGCACATTGGACATCACCGGCGCCACACCTTTCAGGCCGTAAGCCACATTGATCAGCCAGAACACCACAATGGCCAGCAGGAAATTGGCCATCGGCCCTGCCGCGACAATGGCAAAGCGCTGCCACAGGGGCTTGAAATTGAACGCCATGTGACGCTCGGATTCTGGAATGTCACCGCCGCCGGCCTGGGTATCGTCCTGACCCAGCATCTTGACGTAGCCCCCCAGCGGGATGGGCGCGATCACGTATTCGGTGCCATCCTTGCCATGCCAGGTCTTCACCGCACGGCCAAAGCCGATAGAGAAGCGCAGCACTTTCACACCGCAGCGCCGCGCGACCCAGAAGTGACCGAATTCGTGAATGGTGACCAGAATGCCCAGGGTTACAATGAGGGCAAGAATATTGATAAGCAGTGTTTCAAACATAATTAAAGCCCCGCTGCGATGTCACAGGCAACAGCCCGCGCCTCGGCATCCAGCTGTTGAATCATAGCGATAGAGACCGGCTGGCGACAAGTTATTTGCGCCAGCGTGCCGGAAATAATCTGCGGAATGTCCGTGAAGCGAATCTGGCCTTCCAGGAAGGCGGCCACCGCAATTTCATTGGCGGCGTTCAGGCAGGTAGGCGCAAAACCGCCTTCCCGGGCCGCCTCCATACCCAGCGCCAGGCAAGGGAAACGCACCAGATCCGGCGCCAGAAACTGCAGGTCGGGGCTCTTCACCAGGCTCAGGAAATCCGCCCCGGATTCAATGCGCTGCGGCCAGGCCAGGGCATGTGCTATCGGCACGCGCATATCCGGGCTGCCCAGCTGCGCCAGTACCGAGCCATCGGCGTATTCCACCATCGAATGCACGATGCTTTGCGGGTGAATGACCACCTCCACCGCGTCGGGCGCCAGATCAAACAGATAACAGGCCTCAATGAATTCCAGGCCCTTGTTCATCATGGTGGCAGAATCAACGGAAATCTTGCGCCCCATGTCCCAGTTGGGGTGTTTGCAGGCCTGCGCCGGCGTGACGGCATGCAACTGCTCCACCGGGGTGTGCAGAAACGGTCCGCCCGACGCGGTCAGCAGCACCTTGCGCACACCCTGCCCGGCCAGATTGCCGCGCCTGGATTGTGCCGGTGCCGGTAAACACTGAAAAATCGCATTGTGTTCACTGTCGATGGGCAAAATCACCGCGCCGCTTTGCACGGCCGCCTGCATGAACAGCTCACCCGCCATCACCAGCGACTCTTTATTGGCCAGCAACACCTTCTTGCCGCTTTCGGCGGCAGCCAGTGCCGGCAACAAACCTGCCGCGCCCACGATAGCCGCCATCACCACGTCAACAGCCGGGTCAGAGGCGATCTTTGTCAGCGCATCAGCGCCCCACAGGACCTCGGTCTGCGAACCGGCTTTTATCAACTGCAAACGCAAGGTCTCTGCCGCATGTTCATCACTGAGCACGGCATATACCGGCCTGAACTGCAGGCACTGCTGCAACAGCAAAGCGGTATTGCTGTGGGCACTCAAGGCGTAAACGGAAAAATGCTCATGGCGGGCGATGACGTCCAGCGTACTGGTGCCCACTGACCCGGTGGCGCCCAGCACGGTGATCGTCTGCGCAAGCGGTGGCGATGGTGGTTGCGATGACAGTTGCGATTTCATCGATTGATTGGCCGGAGACTGGCTCATAACACATCAAGCCTTGTGCTTAAAAGTACCAGCGCCAGCACATAAACGGGCGTCGCGGCGATCAGGCTGTCAATTCGATCCAGCACCCCGCCGTGACCGGGCAGGCTGCGGCCACTGTCTTTCAGACCCCGGTGGCGCTTCAGCATGCTTTCAAACAGATCGCCTATCACCGAAAAAACCGCCAGTAACAGCGCCGCCAGCAATAACAGTATCCAGGTCAGCGGCGACAGGGTCTGATACTCAATATGTACCCAGGTCAGCAGACACAGGGTTAGCGCGACACAGCTGGCCACACCGCCCCAGAATCCGGCCCAGGATTTTTTCGGGCTCAGCGCCGGCGCCAGCTTCGAATTGCCCCACTTCTTGCCGGTGAAATAGGCGCCAATATCAACCACACTGACCAGTGCCACCAGAATCAGCACCAGCAACCCCGACGGCGCCAGCACCTTGAGGTACATAAAACCGACCCAGGTTGGCAGCAGGCAGGCCATCCCCATCAGGCCGATGCGCCAGCGGGCCTGCCAATACTCCTGGCGCCTGGGGTAACGGCGCAGAAAGTAGAAAATCCCAATCCAGAACCCCATCGCCAGGGCACTGATGAACGAGACACCCGCCACACTCAAGGTCAGGCTGGAAGTCAGGAACAACCCGGTCTGTTCAATTGCGCCGGTGTCAGGCGCGAGCAGAAACCAGATGACCAGCGACAGGAGGGTGATGAAGCAGCCGACCCAGGCCAGGCGCTCGCGATCGCGCACCAGCCCCATCAGGCGGCCCCACTCCAGCAGGGCCGGCAACAGTATCAGGCTCAGAAAACCGGCGAACATGACGGGCGACAACCATGCAGTGCCGGCATACAGCACCAGTATCATGGCAATGGCAGTCAATACACGCTGTTTAAGCAATCTGCGTCCCCTCGGCATCGGTGACTTCGTCACTGTCAGACTGACCGCCGTAACGACGCTTGCGTCCGCTGAAGTTGTCAAGCGCCTCTCGCAACGAGTTGGCGTTAAAATCCGGCCAGTAGATATCGGTAAAATACAGCTCGGTGTAGGCAAACTGCCACAACAGGAAGTTGCTGATGCGCTGCTCGCCACCCGTGCGTATGCACAGATCCGGGGGGGGAACGTCAGCCAGACAGACATATTGCTGTACCGTGTCGGGCGTGATATCAGCAGCCTGAAGGGTGCCCTGCTGAACGTTATCGGCGATGCGCCGACAGGCCTGAGCGATGTCCCATTGGCCACCGTAGTCCGCCGCCACCGTTACCACGGTACCCGTGTTATCCCGCGTCAGGCATTCCACGTCGGCCATATTTTTCTGCAGCCGTGGCGAAAAACTGGCACGGTTACCGATAAAACGCAGCCGCACATTACGCTCATGCAGCTGATTGATTTCATGGCGCTGCAGGACACTCAAAAACAACGCCATCAGGCCGCGTACTTCTTTGCGGGGACGCAGCCAGTTCTCACTACTGAACGCAAACAGGGTCAGGTGCTCGATATTACGCTCGACACAGGCGTAAACCACATCCCGTGCCGCCTCGGCCCCGGCACGGTGACCAGCACCGCCGCCCAGCCCGCGCGACTTTGCCCAGCGATTATTGCCATCCATGATAAACGCGATGTGTCTGGGTACAGTGCCTGCTTTTACCTCTCCCATTTGACGTCTCCTCACGCATCCATGGCTTGAGCTGTCGTGCCGACCATCAATCAGATAGACAGCAGGTCTTTCTCTTTTGCGCCGAACGTGGCTTCGACAGACGCGATGTACTTGTCGGTCAGTTTCTGGATGCGTTCCTCAGCCCGATGCTGATCATCTTCGCTGATCTCTTTATCTTTGAGAAGATCCTTGATAGTGCTGTTGGCATCGCGGCGTATATTGCGGATGGCAACGCGCGCATTTTCGGCTTCGTGCTTGGCCTGCTTGGTGTAATCGCGACGGGTTTCCTCTGTCAACGCAGGCATCGGCAGACGGATGGATTCACCGTTGTTGGACGGGTTCAAACCCAGATCGGATTTGAGAATGGCTTTTTCCACCTCGGTGATCAGCGCCCGCTCCCAGGGCACAATGACCAGCAAACGCCCCTCTTCCACAGTAATATTGGCCAACTGGTTCAAGGGTGTGTCGGCGCCGTAATAAGGCACCATGACCGTGTCCAGAATACCCGGATGAGCGCGGCCGGTACGTATTTTGTTGAATGCAATTTCCAGTGAATGCAGTGATTTTTCCATCCGCTCACTGGCATCATCGATTATTTCGTCAATCATGCTGATCCCCTTAATTGGCGGTTTCGCCACCAGACTCGCTCGGGCGAACCACACCTATCAAGGTACCATCGGTCAGGCCCATCACATTGTTCAATAATGATCCCGGCTTCTGCATATTGAATACACACACCGGAATATCGTGGTCACGCACCAGACAGATCGCTGTCAGGTCCATCACTCCCAGTTTTTTGTCCAGTACTTCATCAAAAGTCAGATAATCATACTTGACGGCATCGGGCACACGCATGGGATCGGCAGAATATACGCCGTCTACCTTGGTGGCTTTCAGGATAAGACCGGCATCAATTTCGATACCGCGCAAACAGGCGGCAGAATCGGTGGTGAAAAACGGGTTACCGGTACCGGCAGCAAAGATGACCACGTCGCCGGAGCGCAGATGGCGAATCGCTGCGCGACGATCGTAGTGTTCAACCACGCCGCTCATCGGGATGGCCGACATCACCCGGGTCGAGATGCCGGCCCGCTCCAGCGCATCGCGCATGGCCAGCGCATTCATCACCGTGGCCAGCATGCCCATGTGATCGCCGGTGACCCGCTCCATGCCAGCAGCATGCAGTGCCGCCCCGCGGAACAGATTACCACCGCCAATGACCACGCCAATTTCAATGCCAAGCCCCACAAGCTGGCCGATTTCAACTGCCATGCGGTCCAGCACTTTGGGGTCGATGCCAAAATCGGCCTCGCCCGTCAGCGCCTCGCCACTGAGCTTCAAGAGTATGCGTTTATACTTTTTCTCAGTTTTAGCCATGTCAGGTCCGATTCAGTTTGGTTCGATTCTGTTTGCTCGGGGACTGAGCGAAGCTCCGTCCCCTAGCGGTTGTATTAAGGGGCGACCAAAGCTGTTTATTGCTTTTTCGAGGCCGCTGCCTGCGCGGCAACTTCTTCAGCAAAGTCGACCACTTCTTTCTCGATGCCTTCGCCGACTTCGTAGCGTACAAAGCTCACGACATCCGCGCCAGCCTTTTTCAGCAGGGCGCCGACTGTCAGGTCAGGGTCTTTGACAAAGGCCTGCTCCAGCAACGTGATTTCGGCGACATATTTGCGAATACGGCCTTCGACCATCTTTTCCACGATTTCAGCCGGTTTGCCGCTTTCAGCTGCCTGCGCAGAGTAGATTTCACGTTCTTTATCCAGAACATCCGCCGGTACGTCGCTGGCGCGCACAACCATGGGGTTCGAAGCCGCCACGTGCATGGCAACATCACGGGCCAGATCAGCGTCGCCGCCTTTCAGGGCAACCAGCACCGCAATGCGGTTGTTGCTGTGTACGTAGGTATCAACCACATCCGCATCAACAACGCTCACCCGACGCAGATTGATGTTCTCGCCTATTTTCTGCACCAGGGCAGAGCGCGCATCTTCCACGCTGGCAGCCAACGCTGCGGCATCACTCTGTTTGTTGTCAAACGCCTGGTTCAGGCAGTCATCAGCAAAGGCCAGGAAACTGTCATCACGGGCAACAAAATCGGTTTCGCTGTTAATTTCAATGATCACGCCATAGCTGTTGTCATCAGCCACGCGGGTTTTGACAACGCCTTCAGCGGCCGTGCGGCCGGCTTTTTTGGCTGCTTTCAGGCCGCTGGCTTTGCGCATGTCTTCGATCGCTTTTTCCATGTCACCGTCGGCTTCCACCAGGGCTTTTTTGCAATCCATCATGCCCAGTCCGGTGCGCTCACGTAACTCTTTAACCATGCCTGCTGTAATATTCGCCATTTGCGATAGCCTCACTAGAATTCTTGAATAAAGTTTGCTGAAAAATTGTTAAAAAAAAGGGGCGAGGCCCCTTTTTTCAAGCAGATAATGTTCAATAATCTGCCAACGGAGTATGTCGGGTCGCTTGGGTTGAGGGTGTCGGGGGCCGACACCCTCAACCGCATCAGGCCGGCTTCTCCGAATCTGCAGCGGGTTCTTTCGCCGCTGGCGCTGCTTCTGCCACAGGCGCTTCCGCTTCTGCCGCAGGTGCTTTCTCGGCTGCAGGCGCTTTCTCAGCCGCAGGCGCTTTTGCCGCCGCCGCTGCTTCAGCCGTCTCGTCTACTTCAACGAAGTCGCTGTCGCTGACCAGGTTGCCCTTGGTGCGGCCCGCCAGGCAGGCATCGGCCACAGCTGTCGCGTACAGCAGGATGGCGCGCTGGGCGTCATCGTTACCGGGAATCGGGTAGTCAATGCCGTCAGGGTTGCTGTTGGTATCAACCACACCGATCACGGGGATGCGCAGGCTGTTGGCTTCTGTCACCGCGATGCGCTCGTGATCAACATCGATCACAAACAGTGCATCAGGCAGACCCGCCATATCCTTGATACCACCGATGCTGCGATCCAGCTTGTCTTTGGCACGGCGACGCATCAGTGCTTCTTTCTTGGTCAGACGCTCCAGCGTACCGTCGGTTTCCTGGGCTTCCAGGTCACGCAGACGCTTGATGGAACCACGGATGGTTTTGTAGTTGGTCAGCATGCCGCCGAGCCAGCGATGATCAACATAAGGCATGCCAGCGCGTTCGGCCTGCTCTTTGATGATCTTACCTGCAGCGCGCTTGGTGCCGACAAACAGAATTTTTTTGTTGCCACCGGCCAGATTCTGAATGGCAGCCAGGGCTTCGTTGAACGCGGGCACGGTGTGCTCCAGGTTAACGATGTGGATCTTGTTACGCGCGCCGAAGATGAAAGGCTTCATCTTGGGGTTCCAGTAACGGGTCTGGTGGCCAAAGTGGACGCCAGCCTTGAGCATGTCTTTCATTGATACTACAGTCATGATATTTACCTTATTTCGGGTTAGGCCTCCATACACCCCATGATCTAACCCACCTTCGCTGACGCTATGACGGGCACCCAAGAACATGTGTCGGTGCATGTGTGACGTTAAGTTTTAAGTTTCGCGGCAGGCTGGATGACTTCAGCAGAACTTCAGCAGAAGGCACCCGGTTTTGCAGCGGGCGCATTTATACCACAACCACCCGTCTACATAAAGCAAAACTGTGCGCAAATGAGACATTTACGGGCAAACCGACAAGACTGACAACGGTCAAAGCACAGAACCCCGGTTCAAGGTCGCAACACCGGTCATGCGGATAGAATCGGGACGCTGATGTCGGGTAAGATCAGGGATTCGACACCATTGTGCAGAGGAGTTGTTATGCGCATTCAAACAAAGCGGCAGACCCTTTTTGATCAACCCAGCATCCGGACGCCGGGCTTCGGTTCTGTCGCGCGGGTCATGGCACGGGTAACCGCATTGGCCCTGATGGCAGCCATGGTGGCTGGTTGCAGCCCGCAAGCCCGGGCGCAACATGCGGTCATTGCCACCTATCACCACGTCTCTGACGCCACCCCACGCTCAACCAGTCTGACCCCGGACGAGTTGCGCACCCAGTTGGAGTACCTGCGTGACAATGACTTTGCGGTGTGGCCACTGGACCGCCTGCTGGCGGCACTGCAAAACCGGGAAGACATGCCCGAACGGGTGGCAGCGCTGACCTTTGATGATGCTTATGAGTCGATTTACACCAACGGCCTGCCGATGCTGCAGGAATTCGGTTTTCCGATGACGCTGTTCGTCAGCACCCAGCCCATTGATGACAACCAGGCCGGCTACCTGAGCTGGGACCAGATCCGCGCGATGTCTGACGCTGGCGTGATAATCGCCAACCACATGGTGCACCACCCGCACATGATTGACGCTTTGCCCGGGGAGAGCAATGCCGAACGCCTGCAGCGCCTGCGTGAGGAGTTATTACACGCCCAGCAACGCATCAGGGATGAGACCGGCCAGGATCACAAAATCCTGGCCTACCCCTATGGCGAATTTGATACCGATATTACCGCCATGATCGAGGACGAGGGTTTTGTGGGTCTGGCGCAGAATTCAGGCGCCGTGGGTTATCATTCCGACATGACCGCCCTGCCGCGTTTCCCGTTGGCGGGCTTTTACGCCGACATAGAATCGGCCGCAACCAAACTGCAGAGCCTGGCGTTTGAAATCAAGGTCCAGGAGCCGCGCTCACCCATTACCGACAGCCGCCGCCCCGCCGTCACCCTGCAACTGGCCGGCGATTTCAACGTCTCGCAGCTGGGCTGCTACGCGGGCGGTGAGCCGCTGGAACTGGACTGGATCGATCGCGAGGCAGCCCACTTCACCATCCAGCCCGCCGAAGGCAACACCTTCGACGCCCGCCGTTTCGGCTACATCTGCACCGCACCCAAACGCGGCACGGACCGCTACTACTGGTTCAACAAGTTCTGGACCCGCCCCACGCCCGATAATGCAGACTAAAGAATGGGGACGGAGGGAATACTTTTTTGAAAGAATGGGGACGGAGGGAATACTTTTTAACCACTGTTGGTTAAAAAGTATTCCCTCCGTCCCCATTCTTCTTTAAGGTTGGACTTTTTTACAGGGACCGTAGATCATGATCAGACCTATACCGTTTTTGACAAGAGCGCTGCTAGCCTCTGCCATTACCACCTTCAGCGCATCGGCTGCTGCTGACGGGTTCAGCCTGGTGGGCAATAAGCTTGATATCAGCCTGTCCGACAATCCGGTCACGGTTAACGTGCAAAGTAATGGTTCTTTTGGCAAGTTCAACCTGACGCCCGAAAAATTGCTTTCGCAAACCAGCGCCCTTGAAATACCGCTCGCTCTGCAGGCCCTCGGTTTGGCTGACGGCGAATACAAGCTGCGCCTGGGTCTTATACTGCAGGACCAGGACACTGAAGCGAGGCTGGAGGCTGGTCTGGGCGCCGTCAGCATCACGATCAAGGACGATGAACTCGATACAATTGTCATTGACGACAGCGAGTCAACACAATTGGTCGTTACAAATGGTACTGATACCCGAACCGCCACCTTTGACGCAGGTAACGGCGCGCTCTCTCCCGATGAAGAAATATACATTCGCATGCCCGACGCGTTATACGAGCTACAAGGCAATTCTGCGGTTGTCGATTTTCTGAAAACTTTTGGTGACCTCAACGATGCGCGCAACATCAACATACGCCTCGTTATGCAACCACTTACCGACAACGTAGCCTTCGGCGTCCAGGATGGGCAGAGTTTCACCGCACTCCCGCGCATGCAAACCACCTGCACCAATTCTCCGAGCTCACAAAGCGACGCTAATTTTACCCTGTCGGGCACATTGGCCGCCGCCTTCAGCTCTGCCTACGCCATCAGTGGCATTTTGCAGCTGGGTGCAGACCCGGGAGAGCCGGGCGCCGCATTTACCTTGCTGTCCGAGGACTGCGCAGAAGAAGAGACATCCGATGAGACCGAAGAAGCTACGCCTCCCAGCGCCGCTGATACGTTTCAGCAATCCATTCTCGACGCTGACGCCCAGTTTGTGTCTGACGCTGGCGACCAGTCTGTGTCCGGTGTCGACCCGAGCGCCCGCAACAACTTCATTTTACGTGCATTCGGTATCAACACCCAATCCCGACAGATCGCAGACCAGTTAACCGTTCCACAAACAATCGTTGTCATCGATTCGCTGACCGGCACAACTGAACTGGTCACCCAGATCGCCAATCAGAACATGACAGATCCCGGCGCTATCAGCAGACATCTGCTTGAAGCCCAGAACAACATGATGGAGGAAATGAAGCAGAAACAACTGGAAGCACAGCGACAAACTCAGCTGATTCAACGACTGCTGCTTTCGACCGCGCAGCAGAACGCACTAAAAGAAGACATGGTTCGGCTGCTGAAATCACAAACACAGGTGCAGAGCAAAATCAGTCAGCAGGAAGTTGCGTATAAAAACAAGGAACTTCTGGGCAGCATCGCGTCCATGCAGCTTGACCTGGGCGTTAAACTTGATGGCAGCACAACACAGGAATTTGCCTCGTTGCTGATGAAACACCGGGATATGACCGAGCAGGAGACCTCCGAGGAGTTCAAGGATTTTGATAAACTCGAGGAGCAAGTTCGACGCCGCAAGCTTCAGGAGATCGAGCACAGGTCAGCAAAATTAGCCGTCAAACAGCAAAAAGAGGAGCTGTTGCGGGGCAAGCTGGCTGCGAACGCCGCCTCGAAGAAACAACAAAGTGAAGTGTCAAAATTTGATGAGAAAAAAATAGATACCAGCGGCAAATTCTCCGACGAAAAATTGAAAATCGCCATGCTCAAGCGGATGACAGCGCCGCCAGAAGCAAGCAATATCCTTGCGGCAACGGCCTCCCCGCTCATTGACCGCGACCCGGACAGCGGTGAAATTCTGATCACCATGCCCAACGGCGAGCAGTACCTGACACAGCTTACCGCCGTGCGATTTTTGCCCTCAGAGGACCTTACCGGCATGGTAGAGACCTCCAACGGCGCGCACCTTATCTACACCGACGGCCTGGCGCTGGACCTGTCCGCCATCCCGGTAAATACCGACGCGCTGTTTAGTGCGGTTATAGACATGGGTTACGTTCCCAGCCTGCGCAACGACGGAGTCCTGTCTATTGAGTTGGGCAATGGCGAGCGGTTCGCAGGGGCGTTCGGATTTGAGGATATCAGCGGGGGCGACGGCGATTGCAGTGAGGTGACCATTAAAGACGCAACACCCGTTTACCCGGTCGCGTCAGAAGTTGCCTTTATCGCAGAGTGCAGCAACGGTGTCACCCAGCGGATCTCCCCCGCCATCGACGACACAACTTTGTACGCAATGCTTCAGGCCGACGGCCTGAACGTCACCACCAATCGGTTCAGCGGCGTCATCAGCATCGAAGGCGTTGGCAGCTTCCGGCCCAGCTACTTCGTGACGCCACTGCAGCCAGCCGACAACAACCTGCTGGCCTTTAACGGTAACCCCTGGGATGTCGGCCTGCGCGCCGTGGATAACAACAGCGACGGCATCATGGATTATGAATTCGTTACCCGCAATGGTGTGCAACTGATATACAGCGTGCCCACCATCATCACCGGTGAATTTATTCCCGGCCCGGGCTACCAGGGCCAGTAAAGAGTTGAGGGGAGAGTTAAGGGGACGGAGGAAAGAATGGGGACGGAGGGAATACTTTTTAACCAATATTGGTTAAAAAGTATTCCCTCCGTCCCCATTCTTTCCTACGATCGATCGAAGGCGTGCAGGCGGTTGACGCGGATAATGTCCTGCAGCTCACTGACGTAAGCCATGCCACGTGCGGAGTACTGCGTCAGGCCACGGGCCAGCACCATGGAATCCAGTGGACGGCCCTGTGCCCGCATGTCGGCGCGCATGTCGCGCATCTCGGCATAGCTGGCATGGGTATTGAGGTTACGCAGATAAGCGCGCACCGAGCCCTGCACCGAACCAAAGCTGCGCACTTCATGGCTGGCATCGCTGCGGCGGCGCTCCGGGACCAGGCCGCAGCCTTCGTCAAAGCACCACTGACCAAAGATGTTGTTGCCCTCGCGGGCAAAACGTGACGTGCCCCAGGCTGATTCGTTGGCGGCCTGCGCCATGACCAGTGACATCGGCACGATATCGACGCGGCGCAACAACTCCGCCATCAGGGCGCGATCGGACATGGCAGTGTCAGCAAGTTTATACTGCGCCACGATGTCATCGAGCTCCGCTTGTTCCACCGCGCTCAGAGGCTCGCCCGCCGCCACGATCTCAGCCAGCGGCAGCAGTCGCGACCGGGTCTGGCGCACACGCTCGTTCTCTTCTTCGATATGGGCGTGCAGGAAGGCAAAAAAAGCCTCTTTCCGCTTATCCGTGTCAGCCACGGCTTCGAAATCGGGTAGCAGCATAACAACATCGGATGTTACCGGTTGCGGCTGGGGTTGCAGCACCAGTTCATGCGTGATGACTGCGGTCTGATGATACTGCGCAAAAGCAGTCAGGGTGAAGATAGCTGCGGCAGCAATCGTTCCGACGCGCACTAGCGCGGGTAATCTCGGGTGTCGGAGTAAATCAAGCATCTAGTCCTGGCCTCTGGTATTAACGTCAAATTAAAGCTAAGGGTCGATGATTATTGTTTTACTCTTATCCAGACGTATCAACGTTATAACTTATTCCGCAGGGCTCTGCTGCCCGTCATGGCAACTGAGTCACTGCACTGTAGTGGGCGGCACCTTAACGGATAATGCACCCGCTGGCAAGAAATTCACGCCTTTTACGCCCCATTTTTGCCGACAGCATCCCAGATATAGCGCTTTTTGAAACAGCAGGCCACCAGATATCGTAGCTGCAGTTACTCGCCTCCACGGCAGTTCGGCGATGCCGGCGCACCCTGCTGATTCACCGCCCACTCTGCCGGTGTATAGGGATGCAGCGCCAGCGCATGCACACCGTCACGCAGTTCATCGGCAAGCAGGCCATAGAGCTTTTGATGACGCTTGACCGCATTGAGGTCTGCAAAACAATCCGCCACCACAATCAGCTTGAAATGGGATTCCGTGGCCGGCCCGCTGTGCATATGGCTTTCGTTAATAATCTCATAATGTGTCGGCTTGATATCCGCCGACAGCTTGTTGTTGATTCGTTCATGCATAGTGGCCATCGTCATGCGGCTCCTGCAAACTGATTCATGTAAATTCGGAGGTGATTATGGGGACTGCGGGGGGGGGGGTTTTT
>NZ_JBBDNQ010000010.1:0-23561 GCF_040877505.1 Pseudohongiella sp. | reverse complement strand
GAGGGAATACTTTTTAACCAATATTGGTTAAAAAGTATTCCCTCCGTCCCCATAATCCGATCCGAAAGTATTCCCTCCGTCCCCATATTCGGGAATGGTAACACACCGGTCATGCTGCCAAGGCGCTGCCGTGCTATGATGCGCGCCCATGAAGGACGCAAGCCCATGAAAATCAACTGGTACCCCGGACACATGTTCAAGGCCAACAAGGAGTTGGCCAAACTCATGCAGCAAATCGATGTGGTCATCGAAGTGCTGGATGCCCGCATGCCTGCCGCCAGCGCAAATCCCATGCTGGAGAACATGCGCAGCAAACACCACAAACCCTGTGTGCACGTGCTCAACAAAGCCGACCTGGCCGACCCCAGGGCCACCGCGGCCTGGATCAACTACTTCAACAGCAAACCCGGCAGCGCCGCGCTGATCAACGGCAAAGACCAGCTGCTCAGCGTCGAGAACCTGCTGTGGCAGTGCCAGCGCCTGGTCGGGCAGGAACAGCGCAAATATCACGCCGTCATCTGTGGCATCCCCAACGTCGGCAAGTCCACGTTGATGAACCAGATCGCCGGCCGCAAACTGGCCAAAACCGGCAATGAACCCGCCGTCACCAAGGCCCAGCAGCGCATCAAGCTTAACGACCTGTGGTATCTGTTTGATACCCCCGGCGTGCTCTGGCCCAAACTGGAAGATCAGGACGCCGCCCACCGACTGGCCTGCGCCGGCGCCATCCGCAACACCGCCATCGTGTTCGAAGATGTTGCCTTTTACGCCGCCGAGTTCCTGCTGCGCGATTTCCCCGATTCTCTCAAGAACCGCTACGGCATGGACACACTGCCCGAAGACGCCGAACAGTTCATGACCGAACTGGCTGGCAAACGCGGTTGCCGCGGCCGCTACGGCGGTGTCGACTGGCACAAGGTGTCCGAAATCCTGTTGCACGATTACCGCGAAGGCAAACTGGGCCGCCTGACACTGGAACAGGCACCCCCGCCCATCGAGCATCCAACTAAAGCGGACACCCCCGACAGCGCAAACGAACCCTTAAAAGAAGCACCGCCCAGTACATGAATCAAACGAACAAGCACATGACACAAACGAACAAGCTCAAAGAATTCGCCCCCGGCCAGCGCTGGATAAGCGACACCGAACCCGATCTGGGTCTGGGCATGGTCACCGAAACCGACCACCGTACCGTCACCCTTGATTTCAGCGCAGTGGATGAATCCCGCCGTTACGCCCGCGACAGCGCCCCGCTCAGCCGCCTGCTGCTCAATGTCGGCGACCCGCTGCAACTGGGCGAGGTCAAGGTAGAAATCACCAACATTGATATCACCGATGCCGGCACCGTCAATTATCTGATCAGGATGCCCGAAGGCGACATCAAACCGCTGCCCGAAGCGCTATTGCCTGACAACCTGAGCATGAACCGGCCACTGGATCGCCTGATGTCCGGTCAGTTTGATCCGGCGCACTGGTTCCGCCTCAAACAACAAAGTCTGGCACTGCTCGGCAAAGCCGAAGCCAGCGGCCTGATGGGCCTGTGCAGCGCGCGCGCAGAACTGATTCCGCACCAGCTTTATATTGCCGATGAAGTTGCCCGCCGTTACGCACCGCGGGTGATGCTGGCCGACGAAGTGGGCCTGGGCAAAACCATCGAAGCCGGTCTGATTCTGCAGCAGCAACTGGTCAGCGGCCTGTGTCGGCGAGTGCTTGTCATTGTGCCTGAGCCTCTGCTGCACCAATGGCTGGTGGAAATGCTGCGCCGCTTTAACCTGCTCTTCACCGTGCTCGACGCCGAACGCTGCGAAGCGCTCACTGAAAGCGGAGAAAGCGATCCGTTCAGCAGCACCCAGTTGGCGCTGTGCCCGATCTCCCTGTTCACCAACAAACCCGAGCTGGTCAGTCAGGCGGAAAACGCCGGCTGGGATCTGTGCATCGTCGACGAGGCACACCATGTTGAGCTGGGCGCCGAGCAGGCATCCGACCCCGCCTACCTCGCGCTGAGCCGCCTGGCAGCGGCCAGCAAAGGTCTGTTACTGCTCACCGCCACCCCGGAGCAGCTGGGCCACAGGAATCATTTTGCCCTGTTGCGCCTGCTCGACCCGGCCCGCTTCAACGATTACGAGCAGTTCGTCAGTGAGCAAACACATTACCAAAGCATTGCAAGTAAAATCAGTGATTTGGACAAGAATAGCGCGAAAGTACGCGAGCTTCTGGACCAGCATGGCACCGGTCGAATTCTGTTCCGCAACACCCGGCGCGGGCTGACCGGATTCCCGGCGCGCAAGCTGCACCCATGGCCGCTTTCCAACCAAGCCAGCCTTTCCAACCAGGCCGCCGCGGGCGCGAGCAAATCCACCACAAGCGCAAGTGAACCTGACGACGCAGACGGCAGCCTGAGCAGCGATCCGCGCGTGCAGTGGCTGGTGCAGTGGCTGGAGGAAAACCATGACGGCAAAGTCCTGCTGATCTGCGCACACGACGCCATGGCCATCGCCCTGGAAAAACACCTGCGCCTGCGTGTCGGCATCCGCAGCAGCGTTTTCCACCGCCACATGAGCCTGCTGGAGCGCGACCGCGCCGCCGCCTACTTTGCCGGTGATGTCACCACGTTCAACAATGCAAACGATGCTGACAATCAAACCAGCGCCGCACGCATCCTGGTGTGCTCGGAAATCGGCAGCGAAGGCCGCAACTTCCAGTTCTGCCGCCACCTGGTGCTGTTCGACCTGCCCACCAATCCCGATCTTCTCGAGCAGCGCATCGGCCGCCTGGATCGCATCGGCCAGCAGCATGACATCAACATCCACGTACCCTATGTGCAAGGCACGCGTCAGGAAGTGCTGTTCCGCTGGTACCACGAAGCACTCAACGCCTTTGAACAGGTGTCCCGCGCCGCCTTCCGGCTCTACCAGAATCTGCAGCCGCAGTTGCAACAACACCTGGACGCTGCCGAGCCGGACAGCCCTGCCTTCAAGAGCTTCCTGGCGGACGCCGCGCAGCAAAACACAGAACTGCAGCAGGAACTGGAACAGGGCCGCGACCAGCTGCTGGAGCTGAACTCCTTCAACGCCGAGCGTGCCAACGAGCTGGTCAGCAACATCCGCCGCTTTGAGAAGGACTGCTCACCGCAAGACTGGTTGCTCAGTGTGCTGGACAGCTACAGCGTATTCTATGACCAGAACAGCGATGGCAGCGTCAGCATTATTCCCGGCGAAGACATGCTGCTGCCGGTTTTCCCCGGCCTGCCCGACGAAGGGTTTGAAGCCTGCTTCCAGCGCAGCCAGGCGCTGAGCCGGGAAGACCGTGTGTTCCTGAGCTGGCAACACCCCATGATCACCGGCGCCGTGGATCTGGTCATCGACACGCATCAGGGCAAGGCAGCGGTCAGCGTCTATGTGGACGACAGCGGCTGGCCAGCGCCCCGATCGCCATTGGTCGCCCAGTGCCTGTACCGCGTCAAGGTCAGCGCCCCGGCCCATCTGCAACTGGCGAAATACCTGCCCGCCACCAGCATGACCCTGACGGTGGCTCTCAATCAGCGCGATGACGCCGCCCTGCTGACCCTGAAACCCGACTTTGCTGACGCCCTGCGCTACCCCAACAAGGCCGCCACCCGCGAGTTCATGCAGGAGCATCAGAAAACCCTGCAGAACATGCTCAGCCATGCCAACCTGCAGGCCGCCAAACAATGCCAGCAGGCCATCGACCAGGCCAGCCAGCGCATGCTCGCCAGCCAGACCGGTGAAATCAAACGCCTGCTTGCATTAAAGCAGAACAATCCCAATATCCGACAGGAAGAGATAGACTACCTGAAAGAACAGACGCTGGCCCTGCACCAATGCCTGGGCAAAGCCGAGGCCGAACTGGTCGCGATACACCTGATCCTCAACCCGAAACAGGAATGAATATGAGCCAAACGCCCACCTGGAGTCACGCCTCGTTCAAATGGCTGCGCAGCCAGAGCATCCCCTCGCTGCAGCTGGACATGCACGAATTCGAACATGAGCGAACCGGCGCCCGCCACTACCATCTGGCCGCCGACAATCCGGAGAACGTGTTTCTGGTCGCCCTGCGCACCCTGCCCATGAACTCCAACGGCGTCGCCCATATCCTGGAACACACCGCCCTTTGCGGCAGCCAGCGCTACCCGGTTCGTGACCCGTTTTTCATGATGATCCGGCGCTCGCTCAACACCTTCATGAACGCCTTTACCAGCAGCGATTGCACGGCTTATCCCTTTGCCAGCAAGAACAGAAAAGACTTTGATAATCTTCTGCAAGTCTATATGGATGCTGTATTTTTCTCCAATCTTGATGAACTGGACTTTGCCCAGGAAGGGCATCGCCTGGCCTTTGTTGAAGACGACAACGCTGACAGCGATCTGACCTACAAAGGCGTGGTCTACAACGAAATGAAAGGCGCCATGAGTTCGGCCACCGCACGATTGTGGCAGAGCATGAGCAGCTACCTGTTCCCGACCTCCACCTACCACTACAACAGTGGCGGTGAGCCTTCGCATATTCCGGATCTGAGTTACGATGATCTGAAAGCGTTTTATCAGACCCATTACCACCCCAGTAACGCCATCTTCATGACCTATGGCGACATCCCCGCGCACGAGCACCAGGCCAAGTTTGAAGAGCTGGCCCTGAAACGCTTCGACAAACTGGACATTCACCTCAGCGCCAAAGATGAAAAACGGTATCTGGCGCCGGTCAGAGTACAGGAAAGCTACTCGGTGGACGCCGCCGATGGGGTGGAAGACAAAACTCACGTGGTACTGGCCTGGCTGCTGGGCAAAAGCACGGATCTGGAGGCCCTGTTCAAGGCGCAGTTGCTGAGCGCGGTATTACTGGACAACAGTGCCAGCCCGCTGCTGGAAGCTCTGGAAACCACGGATCTGGGTAAATCACCCTCGCCCCTCTGCGGGCTGGAAGACAGCAACCGGGAAATGAGTTTCCTGTGTGGTCTGGAAGGTTGTGCACCCGATGCCGCCAACCAGGTCGAGCAGATGGTGCTGGATACCCTGAAACGGGTGGCTGACGAGGGCATCGATCCTGACCAGGTGGAAGCCGCCCTGCATCAGCTGGAGCTGCATCAGCGGGAAATCGCCGGTGACAGCCATCCTTACGGTCTGCAATTGATGATGGCCGGTCTGTCTACGGCCGTGCACCGTGGCGACCCGATCAAGCTGCTGGACATTGAACCGGTGCTGGTGCAGCTGCGCGAAGACATCAAAAACCCGGACTTCATTCCCGGCCTGATCCGCGACCTGATCCTCAACAACCCGCATCAGGTGGTGCTGACGCTGACGCCGGACACCGAGATTGCGCGACGTGAAGCCGAGGCCGAAATGGCACGTTTGCAGGCGATCAAGGCCAGCCTGAGCGACGACGACAAAGCCCGCATCATCGATCAGAACCAGCGTCTGGCCAAGCGTCAGGTGCAGGAAGACGACCCCGATGTGCTGCCCAAAATCGGCCTGGACGATGTGCCGGCCGAGCTGCCGGTGATTCATTCCGAACAATTGCAGTGTGCCGGGGCGCCGCTGAGCTGGTACGCGCAAGGCACCAATGGTATTTGTTATCAGCAGGTGATCGTCGATCTGCCGAACCTGGATGAGGATCTGCTGGCGGTACTGCCGTGGTACACCAGTTGCCTGGCCGAACTGGGTGTGGGTGATAAATCCTATGCCGAAGTGCAGGCCTGGCAGGCGGCCGTATGCGGCGGCATCAACTGCTACGCCAGCGTGCGGGCAACGGCGCAGGATGAGCAGCAAAGCAAGGCCATCCTGGTGATGTCGAGCAAAGCGCTGACTGCCAAACAGGCACAGATGACCGAGCTGCTGTATGACACCTTCTTTAACGTTCGCTTTGATGAAGGCAAGCGCATCCACGAGCTGCTTGAGCAGATTGCCGCACGCCAGCAAAGCAGTGTCACCGGCCGCGGCCACGTGCTGGCGGTCAACCTGGCATCCAGCGGCATGAGCCCCACTGCCCATCTCAGTCATCAGTTCTCTGGCCTGCAGGGCATCAAAACCCTGAAAACACTGGCCCGCGACCTGAAAGACCCAGAGCATCTGGCGGCTCTGCTGGATAAATTATCGCGCATTCATCAGCAGATCATCGTGGCGCCGCGCCGTTTCCTGATGGTGGGCGAGGAACAGCATCGCGACACCCTGCTGGCCACACTGGAAGCCGCCTGGGCCAAGGCACCGGCCGTGTCTGCGACGGCGCAGCCCCTGCAGTTGCCATCAACACGTCAGAGCGTGAAGGAACTGTGGACCACCAATACCCAGGTGCACTTCTGCGCCAAAGCCTACCCTACGGTACCGGGCGGGCATCCCGATCACCCGGCGCTGTCGGTACTGGGCGGTTTCATGCGCAATGCCTTCCTGCACCGCACGATTAGGGAACAGGGCGGTGCCTACGGCGCCAGCGCCGATCAGGACGGTGGCTCAGCCTCTTTCCGTTTCTTCTCCTACCGCGACCCGCGCCTGGCAGAAACACTGCAGGACTTTGACGCCGCCATCGACTGGGTGCTACACGAAGAGCACCATGAACGCCTGGTCGAAGAAGCCATTCTGGGCGTGATCAGCAGCATGGACCGATCGATTTCGCCGGCCGGCGCCGCCAAACAGGACTACTACAACACCCTGTTCGGCCGCACCCGCGAAGCCCGCATGGCCTTCCGTAAAGGCGTACTCGCGGTCACCCTCGCCGATCTGCAACGCGTCTGCGCCCAGTACCTGAAACCCGCCAACGCCAGCATCGGCGTTGTCTCCAACACCCAGCAACAAGCCATCGCCGACAAACTCGGCCTGCACGTCAAACCCTTATAAGAATGGGGACGGAGGGAATACTTTTTGACCAGCCGCAAAGAATGGGGACGGAGGAAATACTTTTTCCGCACACGTCTTTGCCAGCACGGAAAATCGGAGCATGGGTGATTATCAGCAAGGGAAAACAGACGGTATTAGCGGCTTTTTGCAAGTTTCGAAAAATTTTTAAATATTTTGGGAACTTCGTAACAAACAGTGAGTCTGATTAAGTGTAGGTAGATTGCAGACAAAATTGTGGGTTTTGTTTCATTTATCTCTCCCTTGATAGTAGTATGACTCTGAGCCCGGCCTAAATCGCCGGGCTTTTTTTTGCCTTGTATTTACCGCGCCCGGCGCTAAAATGGCGCTCTGACCAGTAATATCAGGTCTTACAGGAAATCAAGGAGTGTCACCATGTCAGACAAATTTGCCGATATCGTCAAAGAAAAGATGGCCGAAATCAAAAAGCAGCGCGAGCAGGACAAAGGCCAGTCAGCGCCGGAATTCAAAATCAACCGCGAGCAGGCTCCCGAATCAGACAAGCCAGTTAAACACTGACCGCCTGAACATCCGGGTGTCCCCTCAGGCCGGTGTTTTTCAATAGTCCCAAACAAACCAGATCAGGTTAATTCACCACTTTCCCCTGTGACCACGTTGGCCGGTATTTCCTCCGGGCGGCTGGGTGCGCGCCAGCGCCTGAACACGCTCGGATGAACGGCTTCACCCAATGCGCCATTGCCGATTTTGCGCAGACGCGGCAATCCCGTTAGCGGTGTCCTGTACATGGCAGACAGGGAATCACGCAATTCGCCAAAAATATTGGGGTCAACGCGCCGCTTCAGGTAATACGGATCCAGCACCAGGCCATGTCGCCCCGCCGCTTCCAGCATCCACATCAATGCCTGGTCAGACAAACCGGCATCCGCGTAGCCACCACCAACATTGGAGTGCACCCCGGCAAACCACATCTGTTCTACGGTTTTGCATGGCGTCGGGCACGGCGGCAGCCACAGGCATGGCTCGAAAGGCGCGCGCTGCTCGTTAATCGCCAGTGCATGATAGGCATGACTGACATTGTCACCCAGGCAGACATCGTGGAAACGGTGCCGTGAACGGGTGAGCCAGCCCAGCGGCCCTCTGGTGGGAAGCCCCATAGCGCCGACGGTGTCCCAGACCCCCAGAAAATGTACCTTGCCCGGCAGGGACTGATGTTCAGCGCGAAACGCCTGCCCTGCTTTTTGGCGCTCGTTTGCATCCTTCATACGATAGATCTGCGACGCTTTGTCCGCCAGGGCCATCGCCTGTTCATTAACATCCTGTTCATTCACACCCTGGGCGTCACCGCCGCGACACTGGGGAATACCGCACACCCCCAACATACCCGCCAGGCTGCGCACGGTGAATGCGCCACGGCTGAAGCCAAACAGAAATAAACGGTCATCCGGCTGATACTGAGTCAATAACCAGGCGTATGCTTTACGCATATTGCCAAACAGACCGTTGCCAGCCACGCCGCCCCACAATTTGTCCAGCATCCCCGCCGTGCCGACACCGGTGTCATAGTAGCGTAACTGCTCAACCTGCGGTGCGTTGACCCTGACTGCCCGCACCGCTTTCACCACATTGCTCGGCACCTGACGCTGCCGGTCCACCTGATCGGGTTTATTCCAGGTGCCATCGACACCCATCACGATATTGCGCATAACAAGAGCTCCCATTTCTCCTGTTATAGACCAAAAGAATGGGGACGGAAAAAAGAATGGGGACGGAGGCAATACTTTTCTATGAAAAGTATTGCCTCCGTCCCCATTCTTTTCCCCATTCATTTTGCCTCAAGCTTTGACGCCGCTGATAATGCTTTTCACATGCTCCATGTCACGCCAGCAGCCCTTGCCAAAGATCTTCTTCACATCTTCGACCACTGCCATATAACCATAGCGCGGGTGGGCGTCGTGCACTGCAACACGGGCGCCGGGGTTCAGGTAAGGCTCAAAATCCTTGAAATCCTGATAAGCCTGTTCGTGATTGCCGTCTATCCACAAAAAGTCGATACCCACAGACTTGTCCCAGTCACGCGCAGCTTCCTGGGAAAACCCTTCAATCAGGGTAAAGCGACCCGCAAAGCCATTCTGCTCCAGCCGTGATGCCACCAGCGCCTTGCTCGGTTTGTCCTCCAGCGACACACAATTGTCTGTGCGCTCGGCCTGGATTTCCAGATCCCGGGCAAAAGGGTCAATGGCATACACGTGACCTGCCCGTGAACCTGCACCGCGCAGCAGATAACTGGTCGACAGACCGCCGTAGCAGCCTATCTCCACGATCACCCCGCCCTGCGGTATTCGGGATGCCCAAAGGGTCAGCATGCCCGCCTCGGTATGACGGATCATCCCGCCATATGCACGCTTGTCGTACTTATAGCCTCGCAGCAAACCCTGCAGATTGTGATACAGCGGACGGGAGAACCCGGAGATGACTTTGGGGCCATTCTCACGCCAGGCTTTTTCCAGGAAATCATTGCTCGCCAT
Source organism: Pseudohongiella sp. (assembly GCF_040877505.1). NCBI lineage: Bacteria > Pseudomonadati > Pseudomonadota > Gammaproteobacteria > Pseudomonadales > Pseudohongiellaceae > Pseudohongiella > Pseudohongiella sp. The sequence continues at coordinate 14,213 of NZ_JBBDNQ010000010.1, read as the reverse complement.
ATTTTATTGTTCTCGTTGTTTGAAGTCTGATACCTAAAACTAACGTTGATCAGCCCAATTGGCAAGAAGCCCTCGACGGGATGCGTTTATGGGGACGGCGTTTATGGGGACGGAGGGAATACTTTTTGACTGGTCAAAAAGTATTCCCTCCGTCCCCATAAACGAACGCCCATAAACGCGGTTGCGAGCACCGTTGTGGCTCGATCCGCACCAGTCGGGGGCGATTTTCACGGGCAGAACTGGCGCACGAAAAAGGGGCGAGGAATTTTTCAACAAGACCTGCCCTGCTACAAAACGGTGCTTATCCACCATGAGTTCATTTTCGCCGATGACCGAAGAAACGTTTTTTGTTGTTAGATAATGCTGCCTTGATTAATAAATCATCATTTCTCTTTTGCATTCAAATGATGGATTTTTGTGCCCCGAATTCGCGCACACATCCGCAATAAAACCTTGGCACGAATAATGCCACTTCACGTTTGACAGTTTGTTAACACCAGCACGTATTTTGCAACCGAAATGCAATGTGAGGAAAAAACATGCCACCCCGCAGCAACAAAAAAAGTATTCCCCATAAAGTCAATATACTATCAGCCGCGATTTCCCTGACACTCTTCCCATTGACGTCACCACTTTATGCCCAGGATGGCGCAGACCAACCTCAGCTGGAAGAAGTCGTCGTAACAGGGTCACGTATAACACATTTTGAAGGTGACTATTCGGCCCCCGTTCTGTCTCTGGGAGCTGAACAGCTCGAGCAGTCCGGCGCCACCAATATCGAAGACTTTATCAGTGAGGTGGGCGCCCTTGTAGGGTCTTCAGGCTCGTTTGAAACGCAGGGCACCGACGGTGGCTCGCAGGTAGGTGTCAACGCCCTGAACCTTCGTAACCTCGGCAACAACCGTACACTCACCCTGGTCAATGGTCGCCGCCACGTGAGCGCGCTGGCCACCGGTGAACCACTGGTCGACACCAACACCATTCCCATCGCCCTGATCGAACGGGTCGACGTGTTGACGGGTGGCGCGTCCGCTGTATACGGTGCTGACGCAGTATCCGGCGCCGTCAACTTTGTACTCAAAGACGATTTTGAAGGTGTCGCGGTACGAACACAGGGTGGCATGTCAGACGAAGGCGACGCCGAGGATTTCTTTGCATCCTTTGTTTTTGGCACCAACTTTGACGGTGGCCGCGGCAATATCACCTCCAGCTACGAATTCCGCAAACAGGAAAGGCTGGAAACCAAGGACCGCGACTACGGCATCACGGGCCGACAGTATATCAATAACAACCCGGCAGAATACGGCCAGGCAGACGACCCCAACGTGCCAGACCGCACCCTGACACCGCCGGGATCGCGCAACTATACGTTTACCGCACCTGACGGACGCTACGACATTCTGGGCACCGTCAGGGCAACCGGTGAAGCGCTTACCTACCCTTCACCAATCGCACTGTCTGCCGACGGGTCGCTGTTTGAAGTGGGCCAGCCCACCTCCGGCTTCGCCCACCTGGGTGCCGATGGCACACCCACAGCCTATTTCTCGTCATCATTGATCCCCGAACTGGAGACGCACTCATTCAACCTGAATGGACGTTATGATCTCACTGAGAATCACACCGCATTCACCGAGTTCAAATTTGTGCGCACTGACGCTATCAACCCGCGCAGTTCGTCTTATACCACCGTACTCGAACTGAGCCTTGACAATCCGTTCATTCCAGATGCTTTCAACGACGTGCTGGCAACCATTGATGACCCCAGCATCAACCTGGCACGCGACGATCTCGAGATGCGTTCACTGAATGACAATACCCGGGACACCACCCGCCTGGTCGCCGGTTTCAGAGGTGAACTCACAGACTGGCTGCGCTACGAAGCATCAGCCAACTACGGTATTACCGAAGTGACCACACGGCTCAGCAATCAGCGTCTCGAAGACCGCTATTTCGCTGCCCTGGACGCGGTGATGGACCCGGCGACAGGTCAGGCCACCTGCCGTTCCAACCTTGATCCATCGGCCGTACCGCCCAACGATCCTGTGGTATCCCCCTGGAACCCGGGGATATGGGGCGAGCCAGCCAACATGACATTCACACCCGGCCCCAACAGTGGCTGCGTTCCGTTCAACCCCTTCCTGGACGGCACGCAATATTACTTCTCGCCCGGCCAGATCAACCCGGACGACCCCAACGGTCCCGCCCAGCAATTTATTACCAATGCGGGCTCTCCCATCGTCAATGAGGGTGAATCGGAGCAGACCGTGTTTAACGCTTTCCTGTCCGGCGACAGCTCCGGCTTTGGGCTTGAATTACCCGGCGGGCCTGTTGATTTTGTGGTGGGCGGCGAATACCGCGAAGAAAAAATATCCAACACACCTGCCAGCATCCTCAGCAACCCCAATGGTCTGACACCACTGGATTTCACCCGGCCCAGCAGTTCGTCCTACGACGTGTCCGAAGTATTTACCGAAGTATCGGCACCCATTTTTCAGGACCTCGGTCCATTGATGCAGAGCCTGCGAGTGGACGGTGCATTCCGGTACTCAGACTGGTCAACCATTGGTGAGACAACCGCATTCAGCTTCGGTCTCAACTGGACACTGAACGACAGTGTCATCGTTCGCGGCTCGCTGGGCGAATCTGTGCGCGCACCCAACCTGGCCGAGCTGTTCGAACCGGAAAACCAGGCCTCGTTCCGCCCGGAAGATCCCTGTGAAGCGGCCAACCTGAACGCGCAGACGGCCAACACCGTGGCCAACTGTACCGCTGAATTGACGGCACTGGGCCTGGACCCCAACGGCTTCGTATCCGCCTCACCGGTAGGTCGTCCGGGCGTGCGCGGCGGCAACCCCAGTCTGATGGAAGAGACCAGCAACACCCAGACCCTCGGGGTCGTGTACACACCGCAATGGATGCCGGGCCTGGTGGCCGCGGTTGACTGGTGGGAAATCGACATGTCACAGGGCGTGCTCTATCCCAGCGCGGACGAAATCGTTGAACGCTGCTACGACCAGCCAAGCACAGACAATGCTTTCTGCGAGCTGTTTACACGGTCGACAACAGGCGCTCTGGTCGGGGTGATCGTGGACCTGGAGCAACGTCCGGTCAACGTCAGTAACCTGTACACTTCGGGTGTCGACTTCAGTGTCAACTACCCGATAGATCTCAGCAACCTGGGCATGCTTTCGCTGTCATTTAACGGCACCTATCTCGAGTCCTTAAAAACCCAGCCTACAGTTGAACCCAGGCAGATCGAAGAAGCCGGCCAGGTGGAAACGCTGTTGGGCCAGCAGGCGCCGGAATGGGTAGCCAACCTGAGTGCCAACTGGCTGCGCGGACCGCTGTCATTGACTTACCGGTTCCGATATCAGAGTGAGCTGAACATATATCAGGACGAAGAACTTGCCCGCCAGCCGGACCTCTCCGATTTCCTGAAAACCGATGCGGTGATGGTACACGACATTCAGGGCAGCTACAGCTTCAACAATGGCTTCGAAGTGTACGGCGGGATCAACAACCTCACCAAGCAGGAGCCAGACCCCAGCTATCTGAACCTGCCGGTGGGGCCTCGTGGGCGAGTTGCCTACCTCGGTGTCTCCGCTGACTTTCAAAGCCTGAGCAGCCTCAATCCGTTTTGATAGACGTCATCCACCAGCTGCGTGACCGGGTCGCCCGCCAACCGGGCGACCTTGACGCCGGCCTGATGCTGGGCTCTGCCCTTTACCAGGCCGGCAACTACGCAGATTCTGTCATAGCGTTCAATAACCTCCTGGGTCACCATCCCGGTCACCCACAGGCATTGTTGCTGCTGGCCCGAACCCTGGCCCGCTCGGACCAGCACGGTGATGCACTTAAAGTGCTGGCCCGCGCTCAGCAGGTAAACCCTGACAACCCCCAGGTCTGGCAGGTCGCCGCCGCACTGGCCGCAGATATCAGGGACTGGCTTGAACTGTTGCGCATCGCGCAGGGCTGGACACAATCACACCCCGATTCTCATCAGGCCTGGCAGGCGCTCTCCCGTGCCCACTTTGAAGCATCACGATTCAGCGATGCCATCACCGCCTATGAACGAGTCCTGGCGCTAAAACCCGGTGATGCATCCATGCTGATCGGCGCGGCGCGTCTCACCATTGCCGCGCAACAATACGAGCAGGCCCGGCGCTATCTTGACGCCGCGCAAAATATTGCACCCGGCACTGCCGAACTGCTGTACACATTATGCCGATTGCACCACCTGACCGGCGAACTGGACGTTGCCGAGCACTACTGTCGGCGCGCCATCGCGGCACGGCCCGGGTTTGCGACCGCCTATGTTGAACTCGGCGCGCTGTGTGAAGGCAGGCTGGACGATGCAGAAATCGAGGTCGTCAGAGAATTGTTTACTGACCCGGCCGTGCACCCGGAGTATCGGGTCATGCTCGGTTTTACGCTGGGCAGCGCACTGGATCGTCGGGATGAATGTGCGCAGGCGTTCGCGGCATGGGACCAGGGCAATGAGATTAACCGGCGCATATCCGAACAGGAGGGTTTTGTTTATCAGCCCGCGTTGATTGAGAGTGAGCTGGCACTGCTACCTGCCATCTTCAGCGACCTGGATCCAGGCCTCAATCCAGGCTTAGAGAGCGATGATGCCGATCACCCACGACCCATCTTTGTGGTGGGTATGCCACGATCGGGCACGACCCTGATCGAATCGATCCTGGCCTCACACTCACTGGTTCACGGCGCAGGGGAACTGCCCACACTGTACGACATTCACGAAGAACTGATGGCTGTGGCACGCGACCAGGGCGTTGATGCCGCGCGTGACATGGTACGCCATCAGGCACCAGACTGGCGCAAACGCTACCTGGCGGCACTACCGGTAACGGCAGGCAAGACCCATGTGGTCGATAAACAACCGCTTAATTTCCGGTCAATCGGCCTGATCCGCATGCTGTTCCCAGGCTCACCCATTGTCTACCTGCAACGTGATCCCATGGATGTGGGTTTCTCAATCTACCGGCACAAATTTTCCAAGGACTGGCCTTGCGCGCACCGGCTCGCTGATATCGGCCATTATTATGCGGTTCATGCCCGCATCGTTGCGTACTGGCAGCAAAGCTATGCGGAATCGATCCATATTGTCGACTACGCCTCATTGGTGAATGACCCGGAAACCCGGATCCGTGAGCTGATAACCTTTACCGGCCTCGAATTCGAACCGGCCTGTCTGGCACCCCACAAAACCAGGCGCGCGGTGGCCACTTTCAGTGCTGTTCAGGTTCAGAACCCCGTGTCGACTCAGTACAGCAACCGCGCAGAGCGCTATGTTAATCAACTTAGTGCACTAAGCCATGCGCTGGTTAACAATGGATTCGCCCGCGTCAGTGGCACTGATGTTGCACATCCAGACCATGAATAGGCGCAACACCCTGTAAATTCAGTGATTAACACCGTCAAGCGCATCATCCTGGTGCCTGACAATAAAAAAGTGACATGTTGCAGTGCACACACCAGTGCTTAACAGAAATGGATGTCCCAACAGAGCGAGAGACGAATGAAACAGATTGACGCTGGCCCGGACCCGGAATTTCAATACAAAACCGCAATAGAACTCGGCAATAGAAACCGGCAACAGAACTTAGCAAACAGGGGTAACAAATGAAAATACGTATGCTTGCGCTGGCCGCATCGCTGGCGGCCACTGGCGTCGTCAATGCACAATGGGATAGCGTCGTCGGCGAAGTCGGCGTCATTGAAGGGTTTGACCAACACTGGGTGACCGTTCGCCGCGGTGACACGGTCTTCCTGGTCGATGCTGACGAAGGCGTTATTGGTGGCACCCTGCTGGTGTCCTCATTCTCTCCCGCCCTGGCGCCACGCATGAGCGAAGGGCTGCTCTATGCCTACGGCAGCTATTACTCCCGAGGCAGCCTGGGTGAGCGAACCGACGTAGTACAGATTTATGATGTCGCCACCGCCACCGCGATCAGCGAAGTCGAAATTCCCGCGCGCGCGGCCGGCATTGGCCACGCGGGAATGATGGGCCTGATCAATGACCGTTTCGCCGGTGTCTGGAACATTACACCTGCCACCTCTGTCAGCCTGGTCGATATTGAAACCGAAACCTTCATCGGTGAAGTCTCGCTGCCAAGCTGTTCAGGCATCTACCCGGAAGCACAGGGCTGGATTTCTGTCTGTGGTGATGGTACCGCGCAGTACATTCAATTGAACAGTGCCGGCCAGGAAACCCGCCGCATTCAGAGCGCGTCCTTCTTCGATGTGTTTGCTGACCCGGTCTACGACTACTCGGTGCCCGCCGCCGATGGCTGGATGTTCATGTCTTTTGATGGCTACCTGCGCAAGGTAAAGCTTGAGGGCGATTCGCTGGTGGTTACCGCTGCATTCGATATCAACCCGGAAAGCGACGGGACCCCGGACGTCAACGGCGTCATGCCCAAGCCAGACGACAGCTGGCGCATCGGCAGCTATCAGCCTTTTGCCTACCATGACGGCGAAGCACTGCTGGTCACACTGATGCATGAAGGCGGTGGTCAGGAAACCTTTGAGAAACCCGGCACCGAAGTCTGGGTCTACAACATGCTGACCGGCAACCGCGGCATTCGCATCGAACTGGGTGAAGACGTCACTGCCCGCGGCGTACTGCTGACCCCTGGCGATGATCCGCTGATGGTATTGTCCACCAGCGAGGGCCTGCAGGTACGTGATCCACGCACCGGTCGCCTGCTGCGCACCATCGAAAATGTTTCCGGCACCATACAGGCACTGTATGAAGGAATACAATGATGATTGATCCATTACTGACCATTGTCATTGCCACCTCGCTGGCCTTGCTGTTTCTGCTCGCGGCGCGGCACAAGATCAGTGCCCATCGTCGCTTTGAAGCACAGCTGGCGGCGTACCGGCTTCTGCCTGACGCTCTGATCTCCCCGGCTGCCCGCGTGTTGCCGTGGCTGGAAATCGCTGTTGCCATCAGTCTGCTGTTTGCCGTTACCCGGCCTGTGGGCGCCGTGCTGGCCGCAACATTGCTGGCCGTTTATGCGCTGGCCATGGGTATCAACCTGAGCCGCGGACGTTCGCAAATCGATTGCGGCTGTGGCGACACACCACAGTCTCTGTCCGGTCTGCTGGTACTGCGTAACTGCGTGCTGGCCATCGGCGCGCTGATGTTGCTGGCACCGGTAGCTGCACGACCACTCAACATACTGGACATGGTGTTCGCCGTGCTGTTTGTTGCCGCCTGCTCGCTCAGCTACACATTATTTGAACAGCTTTCACGTAATCACACCCTACTGACAGATAAGGAGTAAGCCATGAGCAACGCTTTGGCAGCTACATTAATTCTACTGACGCTCGTGGTACTGGCACTGATATTCGCCGTTATCGCACTGGCACGACAGATTGGTATTCTGCACACCCGACTGGCACCCGCCGGCGCCCTGATGACCACGGCCGGCCCCAAGCTGGGCGAGAAAATAACCAATATGTCGATCCCTGACATCCACGGTAAACCGGTAGCCATCGGCGCGTCCGGCAACGGCATCAAGGCGGCCAAGGCACAACTGCTGTTGTTCGTGTCACCTTCCTGCCCGATCTGTAAAGAACTGGTGCCAACCGCTAAAAGCATGGCACTGAGTGACAATGTCGACCTGATCTTCGGCAGTGATGGCGGACAGGCTGAGAGCCACCTGCAATACATCGAGAAGATGAAACTGCAGGACTACCCTTACATCGTGTCACTGGAACTGGGCATGCGCTTTGAAGTGGGCAAACTGCCTTACGCCGTGCTGATCGATGAAAGTGGCGCACTGCGCTCCAAAGGTCTGGTTAACAGCCGCGAACACCTGGAGTCACTGGTCACTGCCATGCAAAGTGGCTACGAATCAATTCAGGATTATCTGGTCAAGAAAGGTCATCTGGAAGGGAGTGCATCATGAGTACCCGTCAAGAACTGATTTCACAAATGATCAAAGATCTGGACTCGGTGACCACCGGTGCCATTCGCATGCTGGCAGCCCGTACCTCCCGGCGTTCATTCCTGGGCCGCATGGGTGTATTCATGGCCGGTATGGGCGCCCTGCCCGTGCTGCCCATGTCACGCGCATCCGCACAGCCCGCATCCTCACCCGCTACGTCGGCGACACCGTTTCCGCCGCCCGGCAATGCCGGCCCGGTCAATGGCGTTGCCGACATTCAGGAAATGGGTGACACCGAAAGTTGTGACTACTGGCGCTACTGTGCATTCAGCGGCTCCATCTGCAGCTGCTGTGGTGGTTCACTGACAACCTGTCCGCCCGGCTCACAAACAGCAACCGTGGCCTGGGTCGGCTCCTGTCATAACCCGACAGACGGCAGAAACTACCTGATCTCCTACAATGACTGCTGTGGTAAAGGCAGCTGTGGAGGTTGTGGCTGTTCACGTTCGGAAGGTGATCGCCCGGTCTACTTCCCGTCTAAATCCAATAACGTGCTGTGGTGTTTTGGCTCTACCAGCCACGCCTACCATTGCACGCTGGCACTGGTGATTGGTCATGGCGATAACAACGCACTGCCCTGATCGCCCGCTGGCGACACTGTTACTGTTGCTGTGCCTGCCTTTCGCTTCCGCGATGGCAGGTGCGGCAACACCGCAGTTCAACTACCTGCTGCACTGTGGCGGTTGCCACATCGAAGACGGCTCGGGCATGGCTGATATCGTGCCCGATCTGAATGAAGACCTGGGGTACTTTGCCAGTTTTGAAGAAGGTCGTTCTTACCTGGTGCGTGTACCTGGCGCTTCACATTCGCCGATGAGTGATGGCGAACTGACTGAGGTCATGAACTGGATGTTGCGCACCTTTGCTGCAGCGGATAATCCGGAACCTTACAGCGAAGCCGAAGTGACCGCGAACCGTCGAATTCGCATGGATGATGCGCTGACCGTGCGCAAGCAATTGCTGGAGCTGAAAAACAGCGGTGCGGACATATCTGCTGTTCCGCGAACCACCACAGTCCCGCAGGCATTTGTCGGGCCGCTACAACCAGCTGACCACGCAGAGGCGCCAGATCAACTGGCGTCACTCTCCGCACTTTCGGCACTCTCCACACTTTCTGCACCAAGACCAACACCCGCACCACCACTGCCGCCACTGTCAGCACAACAGCAGCGAGCGTTTGGTGAGGCGCTGTTTTTTGATACCTCGTTGTCACGCTTCGGCAACCAGGCATGTGCCAGTTGCCACGATCCCGGGCGAGCCTTCGCCGACCCCCGCTCGCTGAGCGCCGGTAAAGGCGCCTCCATCGGCTCAGATGGCAGTTCCATCGGCCACCGCAACGCACCCTCTCTCACTTATATCGCTACCACCCCCGATTTCACGCTACAGGATTCAACACCTGCTGGCAGCCTGCAGCCGCCACGCCCGACGGCACGAACAACAACCACAACAACGCCCCCACCCGCCGACAGCATACGCGGTGGTTTTTTCTGGGACGGTCGTCAGGCTACCCTGGAAGACCAGGTACTGACACCTTTTGTTAACCCCAAGGAAATGGGGCTTCAGGATTGGCCAGAGCTGATCAATCGCATCGCCGTCAATGAGCGCTATCAGGAATTTGTGGGCGCTTTGCAAATAACCGGGACCGACACAGCCCGCAGCCAGCAACAGGAAAGCGACATTCTCGCCAGAATAGCTGACAGCCTGGCAAGTTACCTGCGCAGCGACACGTTTAACACCTATGATTCGCGTTACGACCGCTACGTGCGCGGCGAGATATCAGCCACGACGCAGGAAATTGTTGGTATGGGGCTGTTCTTTTCACCCGGCTTCAGTAACTGTGCAACCTGTCACCAGGCATCCAGCGCTGCCTATGCGCCACGCGAAGTATTCAGCAATCACCGCTACGAGAATATTGGCACGCCGATTAATACCACGCTGCTCGGCAGCAACGGCCTGGGCACCGGATTTCGTGACGCCGGGCTTGGCATGAACCCGGCACTGGGCACCGGTTTCGATCAGACCGACGTTAACGGCCGCGTCAAGGTTCCCAGCCTGCGTAACGTCGCCGTCAGCGCACCCTATATGCACAACGGCGCCTTCAAAGAACTCGACACCGTGATGCGCTTTTACAATCACTACAGCGAAACCGGCGGCAGCGGCCAGATCAACCCGGAAACCGGCGAGCCCTGGGCACAATCCAACAACCCAGACGGCATCGCCACCAACAAGCTGCGCGGCAACTTCCCCTTAAGCGATCGCCAGCTCGACGCCCTCACCGCCTTCCTGCGCATGCTCACCGACCAGCGCTACGAACACCTGCTAACCCCCTAGCTGTATTTAATTATGGGGACGGAGGGAATACTTTTTATTCCCTCAAAAGTATTCCCTCCGTCCCCATTCTTTTCGTCCCCATTCTTTTGAGCATCAAAACCGTTATGATGCCGTCATGACGACAAGCGAACGGAACACGCGGACAGACCAACAGGCACCATTTAACTGGCAACGCAACTGCCGTTTTGAGCTTCTGATCGACGGAACCACGTTTTTCCCGCGTATTCTGCAGCTCATCGAACAGGCCAAAGACAGCATCGACATCGAGTTGTACCTGGTCGAATCAGGCAAGGCAACCGCAAAGGTCGTGGCGGCGCTGACGGCAGCGGCAGAAAGAGGCGTTGTCGTGCGCTGTCTGTTCGACGCCAATGGCAGCGCCGACTTTGACGCCGGCGAGCGCGACACGCTGCGTCAGGCTGGCATCAATCTGCGCTTTTACAACCCCATCACCCTGCTTAGCGGCGTGCGCAATCTGCACCGCGACCACCGCAAACTGCTGCTATTTGATCGGCGCATCGCCTGCATCGGTGGCCTGGGTTTCACCGATAACTTCTGCGAACCAGAGGCCGACAGCGATTCCGACGAACCCGCCCAATCGAGCTGGCATGAGCAAATGCTGATCGTAAAGGGCGACATTGTCGAAGACTGGCAACATCTGTTCGAGCAATCCTGGCAGCAAGCCAGCAAACCGCAACGCCGGGTGCTCGACAGCCCGCCGCAAAAGCACGCCTCCATCCCATTACCTGAACCGGGTCCGGGACTCGGCCGAGTTACCTTCAGCGCATCGCGCAACAACCGCGACCTGCTGCAGTCACTGATCAGCCGCACCCGTCAGGCAAAATCGCGTATCTGGATCGCAACCCCCTACTTCGTGCCGCCCCGCTCCCTGCTTCGGGCGCTGATCACCGCAGCCAGGCGCGGCATTGATGTCCGTCTGCAGGTTTGTGGTAATTTCACCGATCTGCCGCCGGTGCGCTACGCCGGCCAGATCTACTACGCCGCACTGCTGCGTGCAGGCGTCAGAATCTACGAATACCAGCCGCGATTCCTGCATCTGAAGTCAGCGTTGATCGACCAATGGGTGTCGCTGGGTTCCTGCAATTTCGATCACTGGACGCTGCACTGGAATCTGGAGGCCAACCAAAATGCCCTGGATCCGGAGTTGGCGAAAAGCGTGCAACACAGCTTTGAGCAGGACTTCAGTCAGAGCAATGAACTGACCCTGCATCAATGGAAGCTGTTGCCACCGCGCTACCGCCTCGAAATCTGGTTCTGGGGGCGAATAAAGAAACTGGCGGACCTGTTCCTGAGTTTCTATTAACAGGCAATGCCCGCCAGCAGCCTCTCTCTCTTTCTTCTGTCCCGCACGCACATCCAAAACACTTTTTCAGGTGTTTTGGCCCCCTTTTCAATCCGATGGCTATGTAGAGTCTGAATGCATCACACGCCAGGACATGAAAAATGCAGAAGAACAGGAGACATCCGTTGAAACAATGGCCGCTCAGCCTCGCTGTGGCACTTTACCCCGCCGTGGCACTTTCCCCCGCCGTGGCACTTTCCCCAGCTGCGGCACTTGTCGCAGCCATGGCACTGCCGCTGACTGTTCTCGCACAAAACGGGACGTTGCCGGAAGATATGCAGAATATCGGCACCTTTGACGGCCGTACCGGCATCTATCAAACCTGTGTTATTGCTGACGGAATTGGCGAAGGATTCTGGAACGTGCAACTACGCGGAGCGGAAATGCCAGGTGTGGGCCCTGACATGTTCTCGCTGGAGCTCATCGCCGCCACCGAGACACAGTTTGACGAGTGTGGCACCGTGTTCGACCCTGACACCGGCGAATTTCTCGGCCTGGTGTTCGCCAGCAACGTCGGCGCGGAATTTGACGACCGCACTTTTTTGTTTCAGGCACTGATCAACCCCGATGCGCCCGGTTTCCAATTCCTGACCAACCTGACAGAAGATTTTGTGGACGTCAGCGCGCCCGATGAAAACATGTCGGTGACTGTGCAGTTCGCGGACCGTGGCGCCTTCACCGATCAACCTCAGATTTACACACTCAGCCAGCGTCCCGACAGCCTGACGTTGTCCGCTCCGGTGTGTCAGGCCACCCTTGGCAGTGATAGTGCCGCCGTCAACCTGCCGGTATCACTGGACATTACTGCGTCCGGGCTGTCGATCTCCCGCAGCGACAATGCCATGCAGGTTGCCACAGGCTCGCTGACTACTGGCAGTTACGCGCTCAGCGCCCGTTGCCAGGCCATGTTTGGCGATCAGATCTACACCAGTGGATCCGCCAGTGTCCTGCTTACCATCTCGCCTGACGTGGTGCCGGAGCCAGCCAACGTAGCACCGTCCTTTACCAAAGGCGGCGATCAGTCTGTCGCCGAAGATGCCAGCGCCCAATCCATCAGCAACTGGGCCACCAACCTCAGTGCCGGACCCGCCCGTGAATCCGGCCAGACCCTGAGCTTCAACATCAGCAACAACAACAACGCCCTGTTTGCCACACAACCAGCGGTGGCGAGCGATGGTACGCTCACCTACACACCGGCGGCCAACGCCAACGGCAGCGCCACGGTCACGGTCAATGTTCGGGACAACGGCGGCACCGGCAATGGCGGCGTTGACACCAGTGCCTATCAGACCTTCACCATCACGGTCAACGCCGTCAATGATGCGCCGTTGTTGACTGAACAGAGCGTTACCGTTGATGAGGACTCCGGTGAGTTCACAGGCACCGTGGCATCTCCCGGCGTCGGCGAGTCCGGCCAGAGCCTGACGGCAACTGTCACCGGGAACAGCAATGCCAGCCTGTTTGCGGCCGCACCTGCCATCGACGCAGATGGCTCGCTGTCTTTTACACCGGCCGAAAATGCCAGCGGTGAAGCTGAGATAACATTGGAGTTGAGTGATGACGGCGGCACTGATCAGGGTGGCGTGGACTCGACGACAGTAACACTGACCATCACGGTCAACGCCATCAATGATGCACCAGTGATCAGCGCCACGCTGTCTAAGACCAGCGATATATCCGTTACTACCCCGCGCAGCGCTGACGCGGATTTTGACCTGCTCGGGCCTGATAAGGCCAGGACCGTGACCTATGCAGCGTTTATCGACTCGACATCGGGCGGACCTAAGGAAGGCAGCCAGACTGTTACCTTGAGCGTTGTTGACGTTGACAACGTGCTGACCAGTGCCGGCACCATCAACGAAGATGGCGATCTCACCCTGGCGTTCTCCGATGCCATCGGCGACGGCCCGGTAACCATTGAAATTCATGCCACGGACGACGGCGGCACTGACAACGGTGGCACCAACACCGCTGTGCTGCCGCTCAAAATCATTCCCAGCGAACCGTCGGTGGTGCAGTCGCGCTATCTGAAAGGCAGAGAAAACCAGAGATGCATCGCAGTTTCGCTTCGCCCGACCTATTTTAAGGGTGTTAAAGATCCTGATAACGCATCACCTTATTTTCGCTTCGTTATCAAAACACTTCCGGCAAAAGGCACGCTGTTCACGCCTGACCTGGAGACAGAGGTCACGGAAGACTCCATCTGGGAACAGAAGGAATTCTGTTTTGTGCCACCGAAGTATGATTTCTCGGCGCCAGGGGAGGTCTACGCGAGCTTTACCTATGTCGGCCTCGACGACTTTGATATTCCCTCAGAGAGTACAGCCACCGTCGAAATCGAAGTGGAAGGGATTTTTTAGTTATTTGCGAGAATGGGCGTGCAAGAATGGGGACGGAGGGAATACTTTTTAGCCAGGTTGGTTAAAAAGTATTCCCTCCGTCCCCATTGTTGCTCAGCCGCCATTCTTGCTTCATCATGCACCCATGATAGCCAATGCCCTGGGTCACGTATTTCTGCTGATACTGTTCGGCGCGCTGCT
>NZ_JBBDNQ010000009.1:0-1244 GCF_040877505.1 Pseudohongiella sp. | reverse complement strand
GATGTCTCGAGACATAGTAGACATCTAGGTCGATCCCAGCGGCTGGTAGTTGCGGCTGGGGTCGAGGGTCAACTGCCGGATCACTTCGCCTTCCTCGTCGACCACGCGGATATCGAGGTCGGCGACCAAGATCGTGACCCGGCGGCCCTTGTGCGCCCGACCGAGTGCGATGTGGTGCAGGCGGCTGTCATGTCGCAAGGTGACCCTGCCGGTCTTGTCGACCTTGTCCTTTCTGACCCTGAAATGTGGGTTCTCGATCGGCTTCGAAGGCTTGGCCTTCACTCGTGCCTCGAAGGCCTGCAGGGGAGTGCACCCGTCAAGTGCGCGGTGCGGGCGGATGTTGTTGTAGTAGTCGCGGAAGGTGTCGAGCTGGTGTTGCAGCTCGTCCAATGTCTTCGCCGGCCTTTGCTTTGCTAGGTACTTCTTCAGCGTTTGGTGCAGGCGCTCGACCTTGCCGCAGGTCTGGGGGTGGTAGGGACGCGAGTTCTTAAAGACGACCCCCAAGCGCTCGAGCTCTGACTCGAGCAACACCTTGCCACCACGGTAGTGGCCGGTGAAAACGGCGCCGTTATCCGTGAGCAGCGAGGCGGGATATCCGTGGTAGTCGCAGGCTTTTTGGAACGTGCTGACCACGTCTTGGGCGGTGACGGTCAGATAGACGTCCGAGGCCAAAAACAACCTGGAGTGGTCGTCTTCGAAGTTCAAGATCTCGACCTCGCTGCCATCTGCCAGGCGCCAGTGGGTGAAGTCGGCCTGCCACATCTGGTTGGGCAACTCGGCGCAGAAACGAATCAGGGAGGACTTGGGTCGCTTTTGCGGTTGAGCCTCGACAAGGCCGTTGCGCTTGAGGATGCGCCAGATCGTCGCCACCGATGGAACGTGGTCGAATCGTTTGGCCAGGTGGTAGGCGATCGTATGGGCGCCGGCGTCGTGGCCGTTTCGTGAGAGCTCATGGCGCAGCTCGACCACCACTTGCTCGATCTCCTTGGAGGCCTTGTGCGGACACGAGCGTGGCCGGCGCGAGCGCGCTGCTAGGGCCTCCTCGCCACCGGCCCTGTAGCGGGCTAAGAGCTTGTAGATCCAGCTGCGATGCACTCCGTGCATCGCAGAGAGCTCAGAGACCGAACGACCCTCCTCCAGATGTGCTTCCACCAAATAGCGAGCTTTGTCCACGAAGACCCCTTCCAATGTAGGTGTCTCCTATGTACCGAGACAGGTGTCGCCTATGTGGTGAGACCAGACAC
>NZ_JBBDNQ010000008.1:0-144056 GCF_040877505.1 Pseudohongiella sp. | reverse complement strand
CGTTTGCGTTTCGGTGTGTATAAACGAGTAAGCCAGAATAGTCAGTGCGCCCACAACAAGAGCGGCAGCCAGCACAATACGCAGCAATACACTGCGCATCAGCGATCGTGGGCTTGACAACTTAAGCGTTGGCATGGGCGTCGAACCTGGTGGGAAAATCTGGCAAGGCATGCTCCATTAACTTTTTAATTATGGCCATATTCGTGTGCATGGCTGGTTTACTCCTGATTCGGGTCGCCGCATGGTGCATGATTCATAGCATGCATATATACAACAATCAAATCCACGCGCTCAGAAAGATCTGGCGTTATTCGACGATAGTAGTAGCTCCCTCCCCACCTGATCCTTCACCCCCAACGCCTGCGCAAACACCTCACTGTGCGTCACGACCATCAAACTACCACGGTATTGCCGCAACACATTCGAAAACAGCGTTTGACTCTCCATATCCAGATGGTTGTCCGGCTCATCAAGCAGTACGAGCTGGGCGGCCGTCGGTCCCATCAGCGTACAGACAAGCGCGACTTTCAGACGCTCGCCTCCGCTGAGTTCGCCCACCGGCTGTAACGCCTGATCACCACGCAGCCTGACCAGCGCCAGTCGGTCCCGGTACATCGCATCGGTCCAGCCAGGGTTCAGTCGACGAAAATTCTCCAGTGCGCAGTGTGATGCATCCAGACTGCTCAAATGCTGATCGAGCCATAGCAATGAACCTCGGCGGTGAAGTCTGCCGGCGTGTGGTTCGATGTCACCGCTGATGGCGCGCAGCAATGTTGATTTACCACTGCCATTGTTGCCGCGCAGCCACCAGCGTTCACCACTCATGATATGCGCGTTGAGCGGAGACGGATGCTTCACCCAGGGCAGCACCACATTATCCAGGCGCACCAGATAGCCGGATATCGGATCCGGTTCGGTCAGCGGAAAACCCAGCGCATTGTCCTTGCCCAGCACCGCGTCGGCGACATTCAGCCGTTGCTGTTCTTCTTTCAGCGATGTCACATGCTTTTGTGCGATGCGTCCGCCCGTGGTTTCGCTGCGCTCTTTGCGCATACCCAGCAGGATTTTGGGCATGTCCTTTTTGCTGGCTTTGGCCCGCCCTCTTTTTGCACGCTGTTCGTGGTGTTCTTTCTCCATCTGTTGTTGCTGCCGCTGTTTTTTTAGGGTCTGGCGCGCATGCTGTTTGTCTTGCTGTGCTTTCTCAAGCAGTTGGGTGCGTGATTGCTGATAAGCCGCGAAACCATCGCCATGCCAATGCAGTTGGCCGTCACGCAGTTCAAGCAATCGGGTAAAGGTTTGCAGCAGGGTCTGATCATGGGTGATTACCAGGGCGCCGCCGGGTCGCTGCCTGATCCAGTGTGCCAGCCACTGCCGGCCAGCCTGATCAAGATGGTTGGTCGGCTCGTCCAGAATCAGGTAAGCATCCCGCTGGCGGGACAGTTTCAGCAGATGCAGCCGCGTACGTTGGCCGCCGCTTAGCGAACTCATGGCCGCAAGCAGACAATCACTGTTCAGGTTGAACTGAGCCAGTTCGGCTTGCAGATCTTCCTTCAGTGTCCAGCGCTCATCCAGCACGGACAGGTCATCCACCTGCCCGGACCCGGCCAGCAACCGGTCCAGCGCAGCCAGGGCTGTATTCACGCCCAGAAACGCGGCCACACTTTGTGGGTATTGTTGTTCTGCAGCCTGCTGCGACAAAAATGCCACCGGCACCTGTTGCTGCACAGAACCCTGTTGGGGTTTGCGGATGCCTGCCAGACACTCGGCCAGCAGGGTTTTGCCCGCGCCATTGGGGCCGATCAATGCCACAGGCTCGGCCGGCAAATGCAGGTCCAGCGCCTGGAAAACGGGGGGATTGGGTTCGAATGCAACGGTTAATCCCGTTGCGGAAATACAGGCCATCGCCATAAACAGCTCCTCTGTGACACCAAAATGAAAATGGGGTTCAGAGTGCTGACTTCATTGGCCTGGCTCCTGTGTAAAGTTGGTATGCTTCCTAGAATACCAGATTCGTAGTATGTTTAGGACAAAATTCAGATTCACGGAGCGAACATGTTTTTCACCCTGCTGGCCGTCACCCTGAGCCTGTCGATTGCCGTGTCTTACACGGCGGCCCGGGTCTTTCGCAAACCCATCGGCGCCATCTTCAGCCGCATCATTCAGGACGAAATCAGCGCCGCCTGGCAACGCTACGTGCTGTTCGCGACCTATGTCGTTGGCATCTCTTCCGGGGTGCGCATCTACGATCTGGAGCGTTACATCAGCCCGCAAATGGTCGATATGGAGATTCTTCAGCTGACCGTGGAGCGCTGGGTGCTGGAAATCTACCGTACCCTGATCGCCTGCCTGCAGGGCATTGCCTGGATGTACCTGGTGGTGTTTGTGGTGGCGTTGATCGCGTATGTGATCATGCGCGGTTTTGAGCTCAAGTGGGGCAAGCAATCAGAATCGCCGTAACAGAACTATTTCGGGCGTTACATCCTCTGAAACGCGCAATGGCCATGCTTCAGCGTAGCATCTTGACCTGTATACGGCATTGCCGTATGCTTGATTTATGCTATTCATCGAGACAAGCAACTTCACTAAATTGTTGCCCACGTATCTCACGGACGAGGACTATAGAGCTCTTCAAACATATTTGTTGATGCTCCCCGAAGCTGGCGACCTCGTTCCAGGGTCAGGCGGAGTGCGTAAAGTCCGATGGGCACCCGCCGGTTCCGGGAAGAGCGGCGGAGTCAGAGTGATTTATTATTTAAAAAGGTCACAGTACCAGATATGGATGCTGACGCTGTACCGGAAGTCTGAGCAGGCTACCATCCCGAGCCACCTGCTCAAGAAGATAGCGGAGGCACTGAAAAATGAGTAAGCGCGATATCGGAGAAGAGATCCTGGAAGGCATAAACGAGGTAAAGCAGTACAACAAAGGAAAAATCCAACTCCGGACCACGGCATTGTCCGAGCCCTCGTCGCCCCAGGTCATTCGTATGAAACTGAATCTGTCACAGTCAGCCTTTGCTGGCCTGATGGGGGTGAGCGTAAGGACACTCCAGGACTGGGAGCAAGGCCGGCGAGACCCGCAGGGGCCGGCGGTGGCGCTCTTGCGTATCGCGGAACAGCACCCTGAGGTATTCAGTGAGTTGCATTGATCCCAAGTGTAGCAATGAAGATCAGTTTGTATCGGCGCAAGCGTCGACGGTAGTCAGTTGTGCAGACCCGGCAGACCTTTTAAGATACCTGCAAACACAGCTTTCCATGCATACCACGCATTAGGGAAAGCCATAACAACAACATCAGGAGTTTCCTTATGCGCTTAGCCTTCAGAATACCCGCCCCTGCTCCCTTGCTCTGTCTTTCCCTTATCGCCTGCCTGGCGGGCACCGTTCATGCAGACACCTGGCCACAACAGGAAGACGGCGCCGAAGCGGCCGGCTTTACTGAGGGCGGTATCGAGCAACTGGACTCCGCCATGCGCGAGATTGTTGCCAATCAGGACGTGGCGGGCATGGTGTGGATGCTGGGCAAGGATGGCAAGATCGCCACCTATGAGGCGGCGGGCCTGGCCAGGCTTGATGACCAGACGCCAATGACCAAGGACTCTCTGTTCCGTATCTATTCGATGAGCAAACCGGTCACCGCCGTGGCCATGATGATGTTGTGGGAAGACGGCCTGTGGGATTTTGACGACCCGATCAGTAAATACATTCCCCAGTTCAGCAACCTGCAGGTACTGAGCAGCTACGACGGCGATGGCAATGTCGAACTGGAAGACCTGCAGCGCCAGCCCACCATGCGCGAGTTGATGGCCAACACCGCCGGGTTTGCCTATGGCCTGTTTGGAGATGACCCGGCCAATGCCGCGTTCCGCGATCAAGGCGTGCTGGCCTCCAGCGATCTGAACGAACTTGTTGAGAAGGTGGCCGGTATCCCTCTGATGGCTCAGCCCGGTGTGCAGTGGTACTACTCTATTGGCATGGACCTGCAGGGTTATATCGTTGAGCAGCTAACCGGCATGAGTTTTGGTGAGTACCTGCGCCAGCAGTTGTTTGAACCGCTGGACATGATGGACACCCGCTTTTATGTGCTGCCCGAAGACCGTGAGCGCTTTGCCGAGGTGCACTACTGGGACCGCGAAAATGAAAGCCTGGCGCAACAGCCCCATCGCACCGATCGCGCCGGCTACCTTGATCCTGACCGCCTGGAATCCGGCGGCGGCGGTCTGGTCTCGTCCGCCCATGACTACGCCCGCTTTATCCAGATGCTGGTCAACGAGGGCGAGCTGGACGGCGCACGCATTCTGGCGCCCGAATCCGTCCGCATCATTCGCACCAACAGCCTGACCGGCGACGAAGACATGCGTTATGGCATTGGCGGGCCCGGCCAGCCGGGTCAGGGCTGGAGTGTCAATATGGCCGTGCTCTACGATCCGCAGGCCGCAGGCTCGCCGCAGGGCCCTGGCACCTATTACTGGGCTGGCGCCGCTGGCACTTCGTTCTGGATTGATCCGGTGAATGACATCTTCTGGCTGTCCATGATTCAGGCCCAGGGCCCGCGACGACCCGGCGCTGCCAATATGGGTGAGGTGGCCAGGGATCTTATTTATCAGAGTCTGGAGAAGTAAGGGGTTAGTCTTCAAAAACTCGCCTGAGGAAGCGATCATGAAACTAGGCTGTTTTTCAGTAAGTTTGGCGGTAAAAGATCTGCAGAAATCGAAAGCCTTCTACGAAAAAATCGGCTTTGAAGTATTTGCCGGTGAGGCATCACATGGCTTTTTAATCATGAAAAACGGCGACACCAACATTGGTTTGTTCCAGGGAATGTTCGAAAACAACATACTCACCTTTAACCCGGGCTGGAATCAGAATGCTGAAAATGTGACACCCTTTGATGATGTGCGCCAGTTGCTTGAGCAGTTTAAATCCCAAGGATTGGAAATTGTCGAAGAGTCCATCACCGGTGACAAGGGCCCGTCGAGCTTCTCGGTTATTGATCCGGATGGCAATGCGATACTGATAGATCAGCATGTATAGAGGCACCTGCAATACCCTTGGAGATGAGCGCGCTGCGATCTAGACCTGTTCGCTTGCGGATTAGTCAATGGCAGTATGGCCTAATTAAATTGACTCTTGACTTTGACACTGTGTGATACCTGATACTCAATGGTGTCGTAATCAGGGCCCTTAACCTTGCGCCCGTCAGAGGAAGTCCCATGGAGTCACATATTCTGGCATCCCAGCTGCGTTGCCCCGCCGGTGCAGAAGCCACTACGGTGGCACAGAAGATGAATGAGACCAATGGTTCGCTTAACCGCAAGTGCATTGAATTGTTGCGACCAACGGCCTTTGATTCCGTGTTGGAAATTGGCCCGGGCAATGCTGCATTCGCTGGGGAAATCATTAGCCGGGCCGACAACATTTTGTATACCGGGCTCGATTGGTCTTTGGAAATGGTGGCTGAGGCTGCGCAACTGAATCAGCACCTGGTTACGCAGGGCAGTGCACAGTTTCACCACGGCAGCTCTGACCGGATTGTGTTTGACGCGGGCGTTTTCGATAAGGTGTTGACGGTACATACGTTGTACTTCTGGGAACAACCTGCCGACCACCTTGCCGAGATCAGGCGAGTCATGAAACCGAAAGGGTTGTTCTGTCTTGCGTTTGGGGATCGCTCTTTTATGAAGGATCTTCCGTTCACACCCTATGGATTCAGGCTTTACGACGCGACAGACGCCTGTGCCCTGTTGCAGTCTGCAGGTTTCGATATCCTGGACGTATATCAACATCTGGAAAGCGGCCTTAGCAATGCAGGCGACCCGGTGGAGAAGCTCGTCAATATCATTGTCTGTCAGGCATTACCCAAGACCCCACAATCGTAGCATGGGCGATCCAGTAGCCTTGGGCACCAAACTCCGCTAAAGTCTACGATAGTCCCTTGACAGGGCGCGCCCATTCTACTGGGAGGCTCGCCAGTGAAATAGTGCAAGCTCACTCGTCAATAAGCCGGATAAAAGGAATGACACATGTTTGAGGTTTTGGTCCTCAGCTTCGCTTTTTTCGCGGGTCTTTTAGTCAGGCAGGTCGGGCTGCCACCGCTGGTGGGTTTCCTGGCCGCCGGTTTTGCTCTGAACGCCTTTGGCCCCCTACTCGGCCTGCCCGACACGGCGGGTGACATTTTGCATTATGTCGCCCACCTCGGCGTGTTGATACTGTTGTTCACGGTGGGGCTGAAGCTCAAAATCAGTCAGCTGGTACAACCGCAGGTTATCGGTGGCGGCCTGCTGCATTTCGCCATCACCGTGGGTATCTTTACCCCGGGCATTCACTTTTTCATGGGCCTGGATTGGAATACCTCCCTGCTGATCGCCATGGCTCTGGGTTTTTCCAGCACGGTGCTCGCCGCCAAGATCCTGGAGGGCAAGCGTGAGATCGGCGCCTTCCACGGCCGTGTTGCCATCGGCATTCTGATCATTCAGGACATCATCGCACTGGGAGTCATCGCGGTGTGGAGTGGGGAGACACCGTCCATCTGGGCGTTGTGGATTCTGGGCCTGCCTCTGCTGCGGCCGGTACTGCACAAGTTGCTCGACCTCAGCGGCCACGAAGAAATTCTGGTATTGATGGGCATGGTGCTGGCCATTGTCATCGGCGGCTACGGATTCGAAGTGGTGGGCGTCAGCCCGGAGATCGGCGCTCTGTTGATGGGCGTGTTGCTAGCGAACCACAAACGCGCCACTGAGATGTCGAACTCGCTGTGGAGCCTGAAGGAAATCTTCCTGGTGGGTTTCTTCCTCGAGATCGGCATGCAGGGGCTACCCGGTCTGAGCGATGTAGCATTCGCGTTAACCTTTGCACTGATTTTGCCGCTCAAGGGTCTGTTGTTCTTTTTTATCCTCATCCTGTTCCGGCTGCGCGCGCGCAATGCCATGCTCGCCGGCCTGAGCCTGACCGCCTACAGTGAATTCGGCCTGATCGTGTCAGCGGCCGTGCTGCCCGAGTGGATCGTGCCGCTGGCGCTGACCGTAGCGATCTCATTTGTGATTGCTGCGCCATTGAACCACTTTGCCCATCCGTTGTTTGCGCGCTTTGAAGAGTTTTTGGGCAGACTGGAGCGCAAAAGCAAACACCCCGACGAAGAGCCGGCGGAATTTGGTGATGCGCAGGTACTGGTGCTCGGTATGGGCCGCACGGGATCGGCGGCGTATGATTATCTGGTAGCACAAGGCAATTCCGTTATCGGGCTGGAGTCGGATCCGTATCGAGTCGCCGCGCAGGTCGAGAAGGGTCGCAATGTGTTGTACACCGATGCCGAAGATTCGAACTTCTGGCATGGCGCCGATTTCTCCGGCATCCGCGCGGTGGTGCTGGCCATGGATCTGGTAGACGCCAAGGTGTTCGCTGCACGCCAGCTACGCGCGCGTGGTTTCAAAGGCGCGGTGATTTCTCATGCGCTTTATGAAGACCATGTGGCCCGGATCATCGCTGCGGGCGCCGACCAGACCTACCTGACCATGCAAGAAGCTGGCAAAGGTCTGGGCGAGCATGTGCAATCGGCCCTGTCAAAATGAAGGACCAATCGTAAGTGATATTTTTTCGTCAATTCAGACGCGTCACCACTGCCACCAAAGGTCACACTATGAATATCTGTAAAGTAGTCACCACGACGATCATTGCCCTACTGCTGACATTGACCGCTCAGGCCAACGCAGCACAGCCCCCCTACCCCCATGCCGATGAACCCATTGGCACGGTCCGCGAAGTCTACGACGGCAGACTGTATCCGGACATTCAGGTCAATACCTTCCGCAATATTGACCGTCTGTTCCCGACGCGTACCGTACCGCGCGGCGAAACGGTCAGCGAACTGCCGATGAGTGACACGCCGCTGCAGGCATTCTCCTACACCGTGGATGGTCAGACTTACGATCTGTACGACGTGCTGGCGATGAACCGGGTCAGCGGTTTGCTGATCATCCGCAACGGCGAAATCCTGTTCGAAAAATACCTGCTGGGCAACGACGAGCATACCCGCTGGATGTCCATGTCGATGGTCAAGTCCATGACCGCGATGTTGATCGGCGCGGCAATACAGGACGGCCACATAAACAGCATCGACGACTTGATCGTTGACTACCTGCCCCGCTTTACCGGCACCGCCTACGATGGCGTCACGGTCAAACACTTGCTGCAGATGAGCTCCGGCGTGGCCTGGAACGAGACCTACACGGACCCAGCATCTGACAGAAGGCGCATGCTGGAAGCACAAATAAGCGGGCGACCCGGCGCCGTACTTGACTTGATGGGGTCATTGCCCCGGGCCGCCGAGCCGGGCACCCGCTGGAACTACAGCACTGGCGAAACCCAGCTGGCGGGTGCGCTGGTGCGGGCTGCCACTGGCAAACCGGTTGCCGACTATCTGTCGGAAAAAATCTGGTCGAAGATGGGTATGGAATCCGATGCCAACTGGTGGCTGCAATCCCCCGACGGCCTGGAAGTGGGTGGCAGCGGTTTGTCGGCGACGTTGCGCGACTACGCCCGTTTCGGTTTGTTCATGCTAAACGACGGTGTCATTGATGGCGAACGCGTATTGCCCGAAGGCTGGATGGACGCGGCCAGTTCTCGTCAGGTGATCAGCGGGGAGACCGTGGACTACGGTTACATGCTGTGGCCCTTCCACGACAGAAGCTACTCGGCGGTGGGCATTTTTGGCCAGTACGTGTTTGTTGATCCGGACAAGGAGCTGGTGGTCGCGATGTGGGGTGCGCAGCCCAAACCGTTGGGCCGTACCGGGCTGGACGAGGAGCGATTTCTGCAGGCGCTGTCAGACTCCTTTGAGTAAGAGACAAATAGTTTATAACCTGTATCAAAACGGAGACTTGCCTACATGAAATTTTTACTGTTTTTAGGCACGGTCCGGGACAGCACCCCGCCCAAGCCCGCTCGGCTGGGTAAACGGGTGGCGGAAGCTTGCCTGGCGTGCCTGCAGGAACGCTTTCAGGATCACGAGATCGAGCTGATTGACGCCCTGGACTATCCGGCCGAGGCGGTTTTTAAACCACATTTTGCTTATGCAAAAAGTAAGGCGCCCGACAGGCTCAACGCCCTGGCAGACAAGATTGCCGATTGCGACGGCTTTATCATGGTCAGCCCTGAGTACAATCATTCCATGAGCCCGGCGCTGGCCAATCTGCTGAACCACTTCGGCAGCTCTCTGTTTGCCTACAAACCCAGCGCCATCGTGACCTACTCGGCCGGTCAATGGGGTGGCATGCGGGCAGCCATTGGCATGCGCACATTTCTGTCAGAGCTGGGCTGCCTGCCCGTGTCGGCGATGATTCACGTACCCAAGGCGCAAGACGTGTTCACCGAGGATGGAACTCCGCAGCCGGATGTAGACCAGGCGGGCTGGTTTGATTATTTCGGCAGGACCTTTAACCAGCTGGTGTGGTGGGCGCAGGCGGCCGGTGAACATCGCGACCGGGTTGATCCGCATGCCCTGATGCGGGATTTCACGCGCGATCCGTCGCAGCGCAATGCGCCGTAGCAGGTGGTTCCGGCGCATGGCGCAGTATCAGGGGAATTATCCACGGGGATGTCGATTCTGGCTCATATCATTCGACTATCGACAGTAATTAGAATTATCGGGCACTAACATGAACCACACAAAGGAGATTTCCGATGATCAATAATCCAGTCGTGCATTTTGAAATTTACGTGCAAGATATGTCACGCGCCAAAGCCTTCTACGAGGCCGTGCTTGAA
Source organism: Pseudohongiella sp. (assembly GCF_040877505.1). Lineage (NCBI taxonomy): Bacteria > Pseudomonadati > Pseudomonadota > Gammaproteobacteria > Pseudomonadales > Pseudohongiellaceae > Pseudohongiella > Pseudohongiella sp. The sequence continues at coordinate 134,301 of NZ_JBBDNQ010000008.1, read as the reverse complement.
ATCAAACTTGAGCACATGCCCAATCCAACGCCAGACATGGACGCCGACATGTGGTTCTTCCCCATGGACAAAGAGGCCGGCATGAGTACCTACGGCGCAGGCGGCATGCTGGCAAAAATGGAGGGGTTTACCCCTGGCACCGGCGGGACCCTGGTCTATTTCGGCTGCGACGACTGTGGTTTGCGGGCCTCCCGGGCGGCGGCGAATGGCGGCAGTATCTTCCAGGAAAAGATGTCCATTGGTGAACATGGTTTTTGTGCATTGGTTAAAGATACCGAAGGCAATGTGATTGGGTTTCACTCTATGACATAGTTGAGCCCCAGACGTTACCGGTTCCGCAGGAGGAAAAAATGTCAAAGTACAGTGCCGTCGTAAGATGGACCCGTGACGAAAACGAGTCCTATATTGACAACAAATACAGTCGCGGCCATGTCTGGGAGTTTGATGGCGGTGTTTGTGTGCCGGCGTCATCATCGCCTCACATCGTCCCTGTGCCTTATTCGGTTGAAAAAAATGTTGATCCTGAAGAGGCGTTTGTTGCGTCTTTGTCGAGTTGTCACATGCTTTTCTTTTTGGCAATTGCCGCCAAAAAGCAGTTTGTGATTGATAGTTACACCGATGATGCCGTCGGCCTCATGGAGAAGGATCAATCGGGCAGGATGGCCATGACAAAGGTCACTCTTCGGCCAAAAGTTGTGTTTTCGGGGGACAAAACACCCTCAAGAGACGAGCTTGAAAAAATGCATCATTTGGCGCACGAAAAGTGTTTTATTGCGAACTCGGTGAAAACACAGGTAACCACTGAAATTCATGATTGACACGGGTTGTCAGCAGCCGCCAGCCCTCAACGTCGCAGTCTCGATGATGCGGTAAGGAGCATAGATTGAACAAAGTATTCGTAAACATTGCGCTTAGCCTGGATGGTTACCTGGCACCAGAAGGGATGACCATGGCAGATCCCGGGCACAAGAACTGGGATGAAAAGTGGGGGGCGCTTATGGCATGGCTGCTCAATCAACAGTATATGCGTGAGAAACTGAAGTTTGGTCCCGGCGGAGAGACCGGCCCGGTCAACGACATGGTTCGCCATACCTTTGAGCGCACTGGCGCTAACATCATGGGTAAACGCATGTTCGATCAAGGCGAGGTTAGCTGGCCCGAAGAGGCTCCGTTTCACTCGCCGGTATACGTTCTAACCCATGAGAAGCGAGACCCATGGGTGCGCCCTGGCGGAACGACGTTTTATTTTATTAATGAAGGGCCCGAACGTGCATTGGCGCTGGCGCGCGAGGCAGCAGGGAATCGTGACATTCGCATCTCAGGTGGCGCGGATGTGATACAGCAATACCTGAATCTTGGTGTTGTGGATGAGCTGGAAGTTGCCCTGGCACCGGTGTTCTTCGGCAGCGGGCGGCAACTCTTTGAAAACCTGAATGAACCCGCTCCGCAGTTTTCCATTGACACGGTTCTTGATGGTGCGGACGCCACACATTTACGTTATGTGAGACTGTGAAGGAGGCCTGATAATGCAACATACCGGTCGATGCCAGTGCGGCAACGTGCAATACGAACTCTCGGGAGACCCAAAGGGGGTCGCAATCTGCCACTGCAGGGATTGCCAGCGCAGTGCTGGCGCGCCAATGGTCGTCTGGGCCATGTTTCCGGAAGCAGAGGGCAGGGTCACAACCGGCGAGCCAAAGACAATCAACTCATCTGGTACAGCCATGCGTTCTTTCTGTCCGGAGTGCGGCACAGGGCTTTTCTATCAAAACGCTGTAAATCTGCCGGGTATCATTGACGTGCAGGCATCAACGCTCGACAACCCTGATGCGCTGCCGCCAGCAATTCATATTCAAACTGCGGAGCGGCAGTCCTGGTATTCACACGTCGACACGCTGCCGGCTTTTGAGCGCTTTCCTGAGGGTTCCTGAAATTGGAATATACCCCTCACCGCATTCGAGACAAACGATATCCAGACGGACTACAAGCGGCTTAAGGGTAAGAACGTGGTGTTCACCATGACACCGACTCAGGCCGGTGAGGTCACTATTGCGATTTTTTCAGATACCTGCGGTAACCTTATTCAGCTTTATCAGGTATAACAGAGTACTGGACCTCTGAAGAGAGGCCTGTGAGTCTGCGCTGCGCATCAAGAGGCAACAACATGAACGGCATCGTCGATCTTCCATCCCTGCTGCAGTCACTGGTCCCTCGCCTGACAGAGGGTGAATATGTATTCTGCAGCGTCACCGGGCCGCTAACTGATTACGCGTCGCTTGATCCCATTGCGGCCATCCGGGAGACAGAGGGTCTGACCTTGATTCTGCCAGTGTATGTTGCAGAGCTGGAGGGATTAAGCTTTCACGGAACCTACCGGCAAATTACGCTGACCGTACATTCCAGCCTGGAGGCCGTGGGATTGACCGCGGCTGTGTCGGTCAGGCTGGCGGCCAATAACATCCCGGCCAATGTAGTGGCCGGTTATTATCATGATCACATCTTTGTTCCCGGCGACAAAGCTGACCAGGCATTGCAGGTGCTTAGCCAGCTGAGTAACAACCCAAATGACTAAAGGCAGCAATAATGCGTAGCTGCGCAATCAGTAGATGACGAAATCGCTAGCTGTCATTAAATTGGAGAGCGTGATGCTTGAACTGAGACCAAACTGCGAGTGCTGCGACAAGGATCTGACACCCGATTCGCCTGACGCGGTAATCTGCTCATTCGAATGTACCTTTTGCACCTCCTGTGCATCGGGTATATTGAACAATCGATGTCCGAACTGCGGCGGTAACTTTGTGCCCCGCCCCATTCGTCCGCGCGCCGCGTTAAACAGGAATCCGGCGTCCACAAAACGTGTTGTTAAAGCCGAAGGCTGCGCTGAGCATTTATAATCGTTTTCCGCTGCCCAGGAGTAACAATGAGAACAAAATACCTGGTTATTGTAGGATGCACAGTCATTGTCGCTGGTGTCGCCCTGTTGAGCTTGAATGTCACGGACACGGCAACGACTGAACAATCGTATGAACTGATTTTGGCACTTGAAACCTTGCCCAATGAACTGCTTGCTGCTGGCTCTGCTTCAACTACAACAGAACCTGGCAACACTCGCACCAACAACCTTGAAGTCACGCAACGCCAGCTTAAGACGGCACTCACGGAAATCAGGGACCGCCAGATCCTGGACCAATCGGATTCGGCATTGAGTGACCTGGACGAGTTGATTCAGCGTTACGACGAGATGTCGCACGCGGAGAAAAGAGATCTACTTACCGCTTATGCGACTCATTTCCTCAGAAACGCCCAGCATGATGATGCCCGCTACTTTTATGAACAGATCCTGCAGCTACCAGGATTGGAACATACCAACCGGCTGGCCATACTCCAGATGCTGGCGCGAATTGCGATGGCCTCGGAAGACTGGGAAGGTTTCATGGTTTACAACGATCAGTATTTTGAGTCAGGCGGCGGCTATAACTGGGTGGTCACCGGGCACCTGATCAGAGCGTTTAGTCAGCTGGAAAATTTTGATGCCGCTGGCGAGGCTTTTCTGCTGCACTTTGAAACTGGCATTCATCCTGAGTACGACGGCAGTGACGTGCAGTATCAAAGACTTTACGGCAATATCGATTCCATTCCGTTAGATATGTCGGATGCAGCGAACGCGCTATTGTTGGCCCAAAAGATGACTGAACAATTTGATCAACCCGAGAATTGGCGGGTGCTTGCTGAACTGTACAATATGACGGGGGACGTCAATAACTATGAACAGACACTCGCGTCTGCGCGGACCAGAGATCTCATTGACAGCGCGGGAAACTGGGTTCACGAACTCGCCAATCAATGAACCGGGCGTTAATCTATAGGCCGACTACGGAGAACGAATCTTGGATTTGATACTGTTTCTGGTACTTGCCTTTGGCCTGATCATCATTCCTGGCCCCAATGTGATTGTCATCGTCACCACCAGTATTGTGCATGGCAAAGCCAGAGGGCTGCAGACGGTCGCCGGGACAAGCTGTGCCATGATCGTGCAGTTGCTGGTCGCCGCAGTGGGTACGGCATGGTTTGTTGCGGCACTCAGTGAAGGCCTCAGATGGCTGAAGTGGCTGGGCGTTGCGTACCTGTTTTATCTGGGTATAAAACAGATTCGGGCATCGATAAAGGGTACAGCCCAAGGCCCTCTGAGCGCCGCAGGTTCGTTCCAGAGAGGTTTCTGGGTGTCACTGACAAACCCCAAAACGATCCTGTTTTTCGGCGCGTTTTTACCGCAGTTTGTGTCGGGTCAGGAAAATTATTTTGCCAGCATCGCATTGCTGTCAGCGATCTTCTGGCTCATGGCTGTGGTGTTGGACTCAGCCTATGCGCTGCTAAGCGGGGCGCTGGCCCCGGTGTTGCGTTCAGGTCGTCAAAACCGTTTGATTGGTATCTTCAGTGGCGGTCTATTTATGAGTGCCAGCGTTGCCCTTGCAGCGGTGGGCCGTGAGTAGCTTGGCGCCCCGGGCGGCCTGGGTGGCAATACTCAGCGGCGTAATCTATAACAGTGGTTAACCATTGCTTATTTGTCCGCCCTGAACACTTATTTCAATCCGATAATAACGCTTTACGTTATTATTGCATCGCGTTATTATATGCCCATGATCGTTTCATTCAAATGCAAAGACACAGCGACGCTCGCCAGCGGTCGTCGCGTGAGGCGTTTTGTTAACTTCGAGCGAGTGGCGCTCAGAAAATTAAGACAACTACAGGCAGCCAGCGTGTTGGACGATCTGAAAATTCCGCCTGGAAACATGCTGGAACCGCTGTCTGGTAACCGTCAAGACCAATACAGCATTCGGATCAACAGGCAATTCCGGCTTTGCTTTCGTTGGACCAAGGCCGGAGCAGAAGATGTTGAAATTGTTGATTATCATTAGGAGGTAGCTCATGCGCAATATTGATGCGGTATCGCCCGGCGAGTTACTGAAGGAAGAGTTTCTCGACCCCATGGGCATCACTCAGTATCGCCTGGCCAAGGAGATTGGTGTACCCGCCCAGCGCATAGGTCAGATTGTAGCGGGCAAGCGCGCGATAACCGCAGACACAGATCTGAGGTTTTGCCGTTTCTTTGGCCTGTCGAATGGCTACTGGTTGCGGGCGCAGGCCGCCTATGACACGGAGATCGCTGAAGATGCGCTGGCCGAGCAATTGAAGAATATCCGCCCATGGAAATCAGAGTCTTCCGTGGGCGGCCTGGCGTAGCGAGCCATTGCGGGCGCACATTAATCGTCTAGCCGGTCTCGTGATCGTTGAGAGGCGCGGTGTCGTCGTCACTGAATATCTGTTCAATCGACAAACTGAATAGTCGCGCGGCGCGGAACGCCAACGGCAGGCTGGGATCAAACTTGCCTTTTTCGATCGCGTTAACGGTCTGCCGCGACACTTGCAGGGCCTCTGCCAGCTGCGCCTGGGTCCAGTCCCGTTCCGCACGCAGCACTTTAAGCCGGTTTTTCATCGAAAACTCCAGACCCGCCAGATCGTGGAAATCAGGTAGGTAAGCCCCATGACCACAACCAGATGAGCAATATCCGCATCGAACGCGATCAGGTCGTAGGCATCCATCAACGAGTACGGGATGCTGACGATCAGGCCCACCCCCAGCGTGATGCCCATCGACTCCAGGGTAATTCGTTTATGCATTTCATCGAGGCTGACGATGTGCTTTTTGTTGGCAACCACCATGCCTGCACCCACCAGAACATTCAGTAGCACAACGGCCAGTGTCACCCCGGTGTTTTCGTCCCAGACAAATTTGGGTCCGAAAGCCAGAATGGCACATGTTGCTACCCAGAAGCCGGTCCAGGCAGCCAACGCGCGGGTGGTGCCTGCGATCCTGGTTTCATAGCTGTCATGTTGATTTGAGTGCATGTCGATCTCCTTGTCTAAAAGTAAAATACACTTTACATTTCCACAATAATCACCAACCCGCTTTGTGTCAAGTATGTTTTACATAAAGTTAAGTGTTATTGATTACAGGCCCATGCTGCCCGCTGGAGGCAGACGTACATTCGAGCTATCATCAGACAACGGAAAGTACGGGGGTAACAAAACGATATGGTGAGGCTATTCCTGGCTGGTCTCGGTTCAGGGTGACCCGCCGCACTAAGCGCGTGATCGCACATACCTTCCTGTCTACGCACGCTAAACTTTGATCATAAGCAGAGCGGCCGTAAAGAAAGTCAAAACTGACTGGAAGTGCCCATTCGATTTCAAGGAGCAGTCATGAACACGGCCGTAGCCACCACCAGAATCCCTCCCTGCTCAGCGCAGGCAGTAGAACTGAATGCTGGCGATGAATTGGTGATCATCGACCCGGAAGGGCAACAAGTCAGCGACCTGGTTGCGTTTGCGCGGGCGGAGCATAATGAGTATCTGTCTTCGGGCCGTTCGCTGGATTATGCCTCGCGCCTGTGGCTCACGACGGATGATGTTCTGTACTCCAACCGTAGCCGCCCGATGTTCACTATCCTGGAGGATACCTGCGGTCGACACGACTTTACGTTGACCCCTTGCTCCAAAGATACCTTCAGGATCATTTACGGAGAAGACGAAGGGCGCCCGGGCTGCGAGGGCAATCTGGTGACGGCGCTGGCCCCTTATGACATCGGTGTCGACCGTATACCCATCGCATTTAACGTTTTTATGCACGTCGCTGTGGATGCAATAACCGGCGAATTCCGCGTGCGGCCGCCTCTCAGCAAAGCAGGGGATTTCGTGCGCCTGCGGGCCGAAATGCCACTCATCGTGGCGATGACGTCTTGTTCTGCGGGACAGTCGAACAATTTCTGCTTCAAGCCGATAGACTTTCAGGTTGTGCGCCACGAAAACTGAAGTCCATCACTCTCAACTCTCAATCTGAGCCCGCTGTTGTTGAACTCCGCCTTGTTTGCGACGCCACCGCGCTGCCCGATGTCACCAACTAATAGCCGAAATGGCAGCCTGCCAAAAATACTCCCAGACTAACACCCTGAATATATTATATTTTTATTCTGGCGTGTTAATTGCTTAGTGCTTCCGGGGCCACAACAAACCCCGGGATGCAGACCTGTACCGGGCCTGCAAAAAAGCATTGAAGGAGTTTTACGTGAAGTTAGCAAACTACATTGTTTTAGTCAGTTCTGTTTTGGTGTTCGCACATGCATCTGCAGCAGAAAAAATGATCGCTCTGTCTGACTATGAGTTGCACACAACAGTGCAAGGCGATGGCGACAACATCGTTCTGTTTGAGGCAGGGTTCGGCAGTGACAGCACTGGCTGGAGCGATGTCATTGAGCTCCTGGGTTCAGACTATACGGCCGTGGCCTATTCCCGAGCGGGACTGGGAAAGTCCGGTTCCGATGGCAAGGCCAAAACCATTGATGAACACCTCGAAGATTTGGCCAGCGTAGTCGAAGCGCTGGGAAACGGTCAGAAGATTGTTCTGGCAGGTCATTCCTATGGGGGCATCCTGGTAACTGAATTTATGTTGGCCCACCCGGCATTGGTTAAAGGCGTTGTGCTGGTTGATCCATCAACACTGACGCAGCGACTGGCGTTTAAAGCAGTGGCCGAAGCAAGCGTGCTTGCAGACGACACAAAACTGCTGGCCTACATGCCGCCCGAGCTTGTTGATCAATACCGGTTGTTGATTGAGCAGATGGATAATGCTGAAGCGGACAGCGGCAATTTTCAATCAGATATTCCCATTGCCATTTTGACTTCAACCAAGGTGTTTGATGAGCCTTTTACGTTTGAAGAAACTGAGCAGGGCAAACAGATTTGGCAACAGTTGCATTCGCAGCTCTTCGCCCGGTTCAGCAACGGTATGCATATTAAAACGGCAACGGCCGGACACAGCATACAGACGGAAGAGCCCGGGCTTATTGTCAAAGCGATACAGTACGTGAGTCAGTAGCGCTCTCGTACTCTGCTATCAAGAATCTGGTCGGCGCGCTAACTCATAAGCCATCAAGGAAGGCATTGATCTGCTGGTATAACCATTCAGGCTGATCGAGCATGATGAAATGCCGGCTGTCCTCTGCAAGCAGAATGTCCTTGTTGGCGAGATTCGCATACTGCGACTGGAAATTCGTCAACACTGTGTCAGCATCCGGGAATCCGGCGCCCAGGATCAGCGTTTCAGCGCCGACCTCGGCGAGTGTTTCCCGCAGATCCAGTTTCAGAAGGTCGGTATACCCGTACACATAGGTTTCGCGATCGGCCTGCACAATCCATTCTGCGAGCATTGGCACACTGGCCTGGTCTGCTGTCATATTGCCCGACATGGCTGTTGCCATTTGTTCAAATGCCTCGTCAGACATATTCAGCATCTGCCGGTTGTAGGGGCTGTCGTAGCGCAGAGCACTCACCGGCACACCCGGCATCATGATTTCAGCCATGGCCGGAAGCGAGTCCACCAGAATCATGCCGCTGATCCGGTCGGGCAACGCGGCAGCCAGGTCGATTGCCAGCGTACCGCCCATGCTGTGTCCGATAACAACAATTTCTTCCAGCGCATGGTCAGTCACATAGGCAATCAACTCTGTTTTAAGCCGGGAATACCAGGGCGTACCGATGGGAGCCAGGCCATTGAATCCGGCGTATGACACCAGATGTTGCTGGTAGTCGCCTTGCAGGTTCCGGGTAGTCTCGTTCCAGATTGAACCCGGATTGGTAAATCCCGGCAGGAAGATCAGTGCCTGTCCCGATCCGCGTTGTTCAACGTGTATTGCCTGTTGTGCGGCTGCTGTCTGCGTCAAAAGCGCCGTCAGTAAAATTGTTGCCAGAACCTTCATGTTCTTGTGCCTCCGTCCCTGTTGATTCGATGATGCGGTATTAATTCATGGGAACAATATCACGCTTGATCCAGCAATTGATAGATCCGCCGTATCGCCCGCACATCGGCGCCGGGTCCACGAATCTGGGGGTAATTGCCACTGTGTGCGGTCATGTCGATGTCTGTTGCCGCCTGTTCGGCGCTGAGGCCACGCTGCTTTAAGGCGCGGGTGTTGGCCCACAGGTCGCGCAGGTAAGCCTGCAACATGTCGATGCGCTCTTTACCCTGCACGCCCTGAATCATAGGTCCGTGGCCGGGCAGCAGGGTATCGAAGTCGAAGGACTTCAGGTGTTCCAGGGTGTCGGGCCATTCGTCCACGTGCGCATCACCCATATAAGGGAGAAATGGCACCATCAGGTCGCCGGTATAAATGATTTTTTCCTCGGGCAGGAACACCACCACGTCGCCGCCAGTGTGGCCGCGACCCAAATGAGTGATCTGGATTTCCCGGCCGCCGCCGCGCACCGCCTGAAAGATACTCATGGATTCATCAATGGTTATATTCGGTGGTGTTGGTTCAATGCCGGCCAGTGAATTCAGATGCGCCTGTTGCACGGCAATGCGGCCCTGCAGTGCGGCGCGCTCGTCCGTGTTTTCAGTGGTGGCCAGTTGCGCCTGCATCTGTTCTATTTGCCCGGGCACGCCTTCGGTGAAACTGATGAAGGTGGATTCTTCCAGGACATTGCCCAGTTCGCCGCTGAGTTTGTCGCGGGTATAACGATGACCGATGATTTCCACATCCTGCGGGAACACCTGATTACCGTGAGCATGGTCAAAATGGTAATGCGTGTTGATCAGATAGCGTACCGGTTTGGCGCTGACCGATTTGATGGCGTCTATCAGCGCCATGCCGGCGTTGGGCGAGACATGTGAATCCACTACCAGCAGATCGTGTTCGCCTTCGATCAGCATGGCATGACTCATCAGGTTGACGGCGCCAGTGGGGGTGACGTGGTAGATGCCGTCAGCCACGGGCGTGAACACGTGGCTGCGCGTTTCTATAATGCCGGCGGGCGCATCGTCCTGCGCCGAGCTCAGGCTCACCAGTGTGAATACCGAAGCCACCATGGCAACCCCGATAGCCAGTGTTTTTAGTTTGTTGTTATTGTTCATTGTTGGCCTTGATCCTTTCCCGATTATTGTAATATTTTTATCCATTCCCCTGGCTGGGGTGTGCCAATGGGGTAATAACCATTGAGCAGCCGCAGGGTTTCTTCCGGGTACTGCTGCACCGGGCTCCTCGCTGCCAGCGCCTGCCAGCTAAATCCCCCGGTCACCTGCACATAACGCACCCGCAACCCATTGGCAGCACTGCGCTCGTTGGCCTGAATGGGACGGAAAGTTCGGATAGAGGCGAAGAGCAGATCTTCCAGTTCATCATCGGCTGATTCGGGGTCGCTGATCTCTGCCCGTATTACAAAGACACGTGGCCCTAAATAGAAAGCCGCAATGCGTTCCTGATTGCCAGCATTATTGGTGTGTATACCTGTGTGCCCCAGCAAGCGGTACTGTGACAGGTTTTCTGATTGCTGCAGATTGCTGATACCCAGATTTTCACGGATATACAGGCGTGGCTCCTTGTTTTCACGCAGCCGCTGCGCTTCCACGCTGATGGCGGCACCATCATCGGGACTGGTGGCACGCACGGAGGTCATGGTTTCACTGATGTCCCAGTCATTGGGGAAAACCATGGTGTAACTCATCAGGTCCTGGTAGTAACGGTTGCGATCGCTGGCGACGCTGGTGTTCTCACCAAACAACAAACCATCAATGTGGTTACGGAACACCGCGTGATCACTCTCGCGAATTTCATCTTCCGGCAGATTGCCGGCGTCGGCAACTGCCTGCTGCAGGCGCACGTCGTTACGCGGGTGAGTGGTAAACAGACCATGGTAAGTCGGTTGACGCTGGGCCACACGAACGTTGAAGTCTTCCTGATTCTTTAACACCGACAGCACGTCGATCATGGCGCGCGGATTATAACCAGCGTTATAAAGATACTCGGCGCCCAGGCTATCGGCCTCCAGTTCATTGTCGCGACCGAAACCGCTGACACCCGCTGCTGCCCAGATGGAACCGATCTGCGCCAGCTCGGAACCGATATAACCACTACCGGTCGCCACGGCAGCGACGACTCCACCGACGGTGGCCGCAGCACTGCCCAGGCGTCCGCGTGCCTGTTGCTGAATGGCGTGTCGAGCGGTGATGTGGCCCACCTCATGCGCCAGCACTGCGGCCAATTCATCTTCGGTCTTGAGGTACAGCATCAGCCCGCGGTTGATGTAGACAAAACCACCGGGCAAAGCGAAGGCATTAATTTCCGGGCTATCAATAACGGTGAAGGTGTAGTCCAGATCGCTGCGGTGGCTGCCCTGGGCAACCCGCTGACCGACTTCGTTGACGTAGTCATTAAGACGCTGATCTTCGACCACACGCATGCTGGCGAGCACTTTCTCGTGTTCTTCGTGACCAATTTCCAGCTCCCGCGATTCACTCATCAGCACAAGATTGGGCTGACCGGTGGCCGGATTGACGGCACAGGCTTGCAGACCCGCTGCAACCGCAAGCATCACCAGAATCAGACGTGTTACACCGCGCACGCTCATGACCACTGCTCCCTATTCACGAAATTCGACTACGCTTTCTACGAGATTCAACCGCCTTTCTATTATATTCAACCGCCTGTCTACTAGATTCAACCGCCCTGGACAAACTGCTTTAACTGGTCGGCCAGGCTGTTGCAGGCATTGGCTTCAACCCGCGCAATCAATGGAATCGGCACAAACACGGCCGGCATGTAAGACTGACCGCTGGCATCGGCGCTGATGGTGCCGACGGCTGTATGTGATGACACATCCCACACCCGGGCCTCAAAACTGGAATCATCTTCCCAGGAACCAAAACCGAAACAACCGCCGCCGCCCGGGCCCACCGCACAGGAAATTGAACCCATGCGATTGGTGGTCTGGGTTTCCCCGTCCAGCCAAACGATGTAGCGCAGGCCGAACTCGGCCATCTGGTCGGTGACCAGTGGCTGCGCCATCAGTTCCTGCAGATCTTCACTGCGCATGGGCGCCGTGCGCGGTTCAAACCAGGGGAACAGCGCGTCGACAAACACCTGTTCCGGCACCACGGTGATGCCATCGTTACCGCTCGCCATGCGCTCCCCCACGCACTCGACAAATTCTGCCCGGGTTTCGTAGGCCGCACCCTGACGTCGGCCCAGAATCACAACCGATTCCCCGGCATTGATGCCGGTGACACCCTGACGGAATTCATCGATGGTTGTGGTGGTGCAGGCACCCAGTACCAGACCTCCGGTCAACATCATGATCAGATACATACCTGTTCGCGCCAGCCCTGCTATTGTATTTGCTGTTCTCATGCTGACTCCTGCGGTATGGACTATTGCAAACGGGGTTGCAACCAGTCCCTGACATCGGGAACACTGGTGAAACTGATGGAAAAATTCGAGGCCAGATCGCGCAAGGCTGCCACAGCCGCATCATTGATACCGCCTTCAGCGCTGCCAAACGTTTCCTGACCGGTCTTGCCGTAAGCCGTCATTACCCAATCTGCAATATAGTCACCACCGGGCTCCGTCAGGCGCATATTGTATTTGACCCACACCTCGTAAGAATCAAGCCGGGTTTTCTGGGGCATGCCCAGCTGAAATTCATCAATGTTCGGTATAAAGACCGCATCCACGCCCCGTTCATTCGCCGTGGCCGGATCATCGAGCACCACCACCTGCCGGAACATGGCGGGCAACACGGTATTAAAAAGCGCCATGTGCGAATTGCCACTGTTGACCAGGTATTCGTCTTTGCCGGCGTCGGTGCGTTCGGTATACACAAAGTTCTTCATGGCGTCGCTGTAGTACACCCCCAGCGTCATCGGCAGTGGCGGGATGTTGGGCGTGGGGTAAGAGCCTTCGATGGTAACGGTGCGCGCTGCGCAGGCACTGAGCGCCAGGGTGGCGAGCAATAACAGCATCATGGAGCGCCCGTGGCGCCGGAACGATACCCGCAACGATGGCCGTGACGATTGCCGTGACGATATAAGTCCGCTTGATATGAATTCGCTTCTCACTGCCTGCTCCACTCTTGCTTTTATGTTGGTTTATCTGTGCATGTGTACGCTATGAGCCCGGTTGATAAGAATTAAGCCCGACAAAACTGCCACCGTTGCGTTCAGCCAGCTCCCGCATCAGCGTGGCAAAGCGGTACAGGCTTTCGTGGTAACGCGGGTCCAAATCAAACAATACCGGAAAACCGACCGCGTGAATACGCATCAGGCGATTGCCGCTGGCATCGGCCTGGTTGATTCTGTCGACCGTTTCCACTACCCGGGTGATGGAGCCGCCAGGCAGAAAATCGTCACCAAAGGTATAGATACTCACCCGCTGACCGGTCTCGTAGAACGTACTGATAGCGCGGGTAATCCCTTCGACCGGACTGCTGTTGCTGAACGGTGCCCAATTGCGCAGTGCACCGATGATGGCCTGACGCCGGGCGGGTGTATCGGGAATCCATTGCCCCCGGTAATTGGGGAACATGTAATCGCCCATGTCGTTCATGATCTGGATGCCCTTGACCTCGGGGTAGATGTCCAGCACTTCGGTGACCATCTCCAGCACACGGGGCCAGGCGTTATAAAACATACTACCTGAGGTATCGATGAGAAAGATAATGTATTCACTGTCTACCGGGATGCCGCCAATGACATTGTTGCTGCGGGTAAATTCCTGTCCCAGCAGGCGCTCCATCTCTGCCGTCAGGGATTGCCGGGCAATGGCCAGTTCGCTTTCTTCCTCGGCACGCTCTTCGGCCAGTTCGGTGGAGGTTTCATATCGGCCGCGAATATTGGACATCTCCCGTTCCAGGCGCGCCACGCGTTCACGATAGGCGGACAGTTGTTCACGCCGGGCATTGAGCTCACGGTTCAGGACGTCGGTTTCACCTCGAATTGCGAACAGCGTCTCCTGCAGTTCCGCTACCGGCTGGTCGAGTTGCTGCGGGGCGTTCTCCAGTGTTACCGGTGCCGAATTTTCGGTAATCATCAGCAACAGGATGATGGCTCCGAAACCACAGGAGATGACATCCAGAAACGCTATGGTGGCGCCGTCTTCTTCGCGCTTTTTCTTTCTCATATCGTTCTCGCTACCTCAGGGCCAGTCGCGTGATGGCGTGATAAACGAACCACCCGTCAACACGCCCAGTTGCCAGTAGGCCGCCGCTGCGGCCGGGTCACCCTCCATTGGCAACAGGATGGTGTTCACCGGAATATTTGCCGGCATCGCACTCAGAGCCTGCTGGTAAAGCTCCAGCCGCTGCCTGGGTGTGATCGTTGTTGCGTTGCTGCTGCGCCCGCCCTGCGTCGGCAGGCTGTCGGTGATCAGGTACACATTGTCAGGCCTCGGGTTCATCGCCGCGACGGCCTCAAATGCGCGCTGCAGGTTGTTACCTCCGCCGGGTGCAATAGACTGGACCGACCTGACCACCTCATTCAATTCATCGCGATCGGCCACTTCCAGCCATTGTCCGTCGGTACCTGCCATGATCGCGCTGGCGGTCTCGTTGAACCCGTAAATCTGGTACTGGCTGACCAGCGGCAACTGGCTGCTGATCCACTCAACGATACGGACTGCGCGCTGCCATTTGGGCGCTGCCAGTTTTACTTCGTGCGACATATTCCGGATTCGGATGATATTGACCAGGGTATCATCCAGCATACTGGCCGAAGTATCGAGCAGGATCAGAATCCGGTTGCCGCCCAGAAACATCCCGGTCAGGTACTGCCGGTCACCGTCACCCAGAAACTCGCGACTGCTGTCACCCTGCTCTTCCACGGCACTGGTTTGCAGGCGCAGCAGCTCCTCTTCAAGAGACCGGATATCGGCTCGCATATCTTCCAGGCTTTCCTCGGTTGCCATGGAATCGCCTTCCAGCGCAGCAAGCTGCGACATGAAATCATCGATATCGCTCTGAATACGGTCCGCCAGGCCCTGTGCGTCAACCACCTCCAGGCTGACTTCGTCCAGGGTATTACGCACCTGGAATAACTGCTCTTCGCCTTCCAGAACTTCTTCCTGCAACAGTCTGGCCTCGGCGGTCAGGTTCGGATCCACTTCGTTGCGCGCTTCGGTGGCGGTGTGATCCAGAATCAGAAAAATCAGCACCACGGCACCGAACCCACAGGACATGACGTCGAGAAATGCCAGCCCCATCGGGTTCATGGTGCCTCGTCGGCGTTTAGTTCTGGCCATGGTGCACCTGAATCAGCCGCATCACCGGGCCACCGCCTTCGTGGCTGAGCGTGTCACCGGCGTACAGTTTCTGGCCGGGCGCGAGCGCTGTCACGCCTGGCCCGGTCATTTTTTCACCCTCGTCAGCCGCCTGTGCATGCAATAAAACAGAACCGGATGCCGATTTGATGACAATATCGCCACCGGACGGCGCCAGCACACACAGGTCGTCACTTGAAGGTGTATGCGAAATGGTCACGGCCCCGGCACGGCCATTCAGCGCGCGCACGTAACATGGCTCACTCAAGGCGTATGCGTTGTGGCCCAGCAGAAGGTGGGTGGCAGCCTCGCGCGCAGCCGAGGCAGCGAAAGTGCCTTCCGCAGGAGCTTCGGTAGTCCCTTTCACTTTCGGGGCATTGTGCGTCGGAGGCACGCGCCAGCTGCTGAGATAGGGCACATCGCTGCCCCGGGTCGCCATTGATGCGCTGGCACGGGTACAGGCTTGCGCCATCTCTTCCCCGGCCATCGGTGTCAATTGCACGCGCAGGCTGGCTTCCAGACCGGGAATGGCTGCTGCGCGCTCAGAGATCAGCACCGGCGCATCGGTGTCGCCCAGCAGCTGCTGCAGTTGTTGGCTGATACGACGGAACGCGGGCTGCAGAATGTCGACCAGTTCCGCGACGCTGACCCGGGCCTGATGAGTGGCTTTGTCGGTGGTGATGCTGACCAGAAAATCGGCCTGCCCGGAACGAATCTGCTGCAGGTAATCGGGCAGTTCGTTGTACAGGTGTTGTTCCCAGAAGGCACTGTGCTGCGGGTTGAACCGCGACTGTTCGATAAACGCGTCGTTGATTACCTGCACCAGGGAGTTTGACAGATTGCTCCAGCCTGCGCCCTGCACCACAGCAACCGATTCACGGCGGAACTGCTGCTGATCCGTGCTTAGCAGGGTGAGGCAGAACTGGTGCAGCTGCATGTCGGCAAATATCACACGCGGGTGCTGCGCCATGTGCGGCATCGCATAAAACAGCCCGGCGTCCAGCATGGCAGTTGCGCGGAATGGGCTCTGCCCGATCACACCGCCCAGAATGGCGAGCTGTTCGCGGCTGAAGCTGCCCGGCACGGCGATGGCAATGTCGCCTTCAAAATCACTGGCCTCGGCGATGTGCATCAGATGTGCGTGGGCGATATCCGCATTGTGCCGATAGTGCGCCAGCGGACGCTTTAACGGCGCCATACCTAAATTGTGCCAGAACTCATTGTGGGTGTTGATGGGGTGCAGCCGGCTCTGCTCGGCGGCGCTCTGGCCAAACTGTGTCTGTCCGCCCAGGCTCAGCACATAGGCCGGGCTGCTGCTGATCAGATCTCCGTCCTGATACAGGTTGATGCTGTGATCATTCAATTCGAGAACGGCGCCGGTCATACTGGTTGTACCACCTCGTCGTGATTGGCCTGCGGTGTGCTGCGTCCCGGTACCTGCAGATAACGTACCAGATGATCATCACAATAGGTCTGGCTATCCATCACCAGACGATCCTGCACCAGCGATAACTGATACAGCAGGAACATCAGCACAATGCTGGTGACCAGTGCAATGAAAGTGGAATTAAACGCGACGCCCAGGCTGACAGTGACACCCAGAATATCGCCGGTGACCGCCTGATGCGCCTGGCCCAGAGCGGTACCGATGCCGCGCACGGTGCCCAGGAAGCCTATCGACGGAATGGCCCAGGCGATGTAACGCACAATGGCCAGTTCACTTTCCAGACGCTCGGATTCGTTGTCACAGATATCGCGCACCGTCGCCGATACATCCTGCACATCGCGCGTGGTGCCAAAACGATGCAGGCCGGCGAGAATGGCGCGCGGCAGCAAAAAACCACGTTCTTTTTCCGGCAACGCCTGCACCGGCCGGGCATAGTGCCGGGTGTCTTCGGGCAGAATACTGGTGCCATCGGATACCTGCAGCAACTCGCGGTCCAGCAGTGCGCGCTCGCGCATGGTCCGTACGGTTTTCATGCCGATAATGGACAGGGCCCAGAAGAACAGAATGATACAGGTCTCCTGTTCAAAATCGCGCAGCACGATGTACAGGGAGCGATCCGGCACGTAGTTTTCGTCAGCCTCCTGCTGCATGGTCTGCTGTTGCTGAATGATGTCGGCATTCGGTCTGATCACGGCGACGTAGATGGCATGCACTACAATCACCACGATGATCAGTGCAAAGATCTGATAGATGACTTCAGACAGGTATTTTTGTTTCATGCGTGCTTCCCTGATCAGGTTAAACGGTAAAGAATGTTTTCAGATATCCACCGGAAAGGAGACACCAAAATCCTGAGATATCTGTTCCGACGGAATAAAGCGACCCGGCCCCTGGCTCTGGGAGCTGTCAATGGGCTGGCTGTCAATGTCAGGGACAGGGTCAGAGTCAGGCAGTTCGGTATCGGCCTGTTCGTTGTTACTATCGGCTGGGTCTTCCGTTGCTTCACTAGTGGCATCAGCTACCTGCTCTTCGTCGACATCGACCGCTTCCGGCTGCTGGGCAAGCAGCACAGTGCCGGACAGAAGCAGCAGCAAACTCAGTAACGTTGTTTTCATCACTATGCTTTTCATCTCACTGGCCCAGGTAGCGGGCGACACGGAAACCCAGATCATTGCGCGGCTCTTCACCAAAGTCGCGATACGAGGCACGCAGTTCGGTCATTGAGCCATGCGCCCAGCTTGAGCCCTTGATGGTGCGATAGCTGCCATCGCCGGGGCCGAGCGGGTCGGTTTCCTTGACCGAGCTCAGGCCGCTGACCGCGCCGTAATAATCATGCACCCATTCCGAGACGTTGCCGGCCATGTCAAACAGCCCCTGGGCATTGGCGGCAAACTCACCCACGTTGGCACTGCCCTGCACACCATCGTTGTAGCCGCGCAGAATCTGGCCGAGGAAATTGCTGGTGGATTCATCGGCAAAGTTGCCGCTGCCCGCCGACGGCGGCCAGTCTTCACCCCAGGCAAACCGGGTAGTGCCGGCCTGACCATCGGCCCGAGCGGCCCATTCCCACTCGGCCTCGGTGGGCAGCCGATAACCATTGGCATCGGCGTTGATACCGGTCACAGCGCCTTCTTCAACAAGGTAAAACGGTACCAGGCCTTCCTGACTGCTGAGCCAGTTTGTGTACAGCGCCGCATCCAGCCAGGACACCTGCACCGCAGGCTGGTTGGGCCGGTCCAGCGACTGCCCTTGCAATGTACCGGACGCATGATCTGCCTTGAAACGTTTAAACTGTTCATTGGTGACCGTGTGCAGAGAAAGGTAGAAGGGTTTTTCCATGACCACATCGCGCAGGGTTTCATTGGCGCGCCGGCCCGGTTCGCGGCGCGAGGAGCCCATGGTGAATTCATAGGGATAAAACAGGTGCAGGGTTTGCCCGGCCGCGTTGGTAATGATCGGCTCAATGGATTCCAGGCGGGCTTGTTCTTCGGTTTTAAGGCTGACACGTATTTCCTGATCAAGCCCTGGCCGTGACGTGAAGTTGGTGGCGTAGGGCACGTAGCCGTCGCGACGAATTTCAATGCGCTGACTGGCGGCGATCAGATTGACAGTCTGGTTGGCGGCCCCTTTCAGTTCACCGTTGACATAGAGCTCTGCGTCAGCGGGTTCGACAATAATCCTTACCGGATTGGTAATCGGGTCAAGTACCACAGTCATATCACGCGCTTCATCGGAGCCTGTCTGCACGCGACGCACCGCGGTATCGAAACCGGTGCGAAACAACCTGATGTCGTGTTCGCGCCCAGGGGGAAGAGAGACTTCCAGCGGCGTCTGGCCCCGGTATTGTCCGTTAATGGTGACATTGGCACTGCCCGGCGTTGAGCGGATAAAGACCAGACCGTCGGCCGCCTCAAGTGCCACTGCAGGCAACTGCTGAGCGACACCGGCATCTACCAGAATGTCGTCTTGCCATGCCTTGTATCCCGAGCGCTTGATGATGACATCGTAGGCACCCTGCAACATTTCGACCGTTGCCGGCGTCACATCCAGCACCTCGCCGTTTACGATGATGTCGGCACCAGCTGGCTGGGAGGCAAAACTGATGTTGGCCCATGCCGGTGACAAGGTGACATTGAGGGCCTGCTCGATCTGACGCCCTTCTATCTCTACTTGTTCGATGTATGGTAAGTAACGCTCGGCCTGAATCTGTAAATCATATGTGCCAGGTGGTACTTCCGCATCAAACAACGGTGCCGTGCCCAGATCAACACCGTCGAGCAGCACCCGTGCACCGCGTAATTCCTCGCCCAGTGCATCGCGTGTTGTCACGCTCACCAGGCCCGGCAGTGGTGTCAGTTCAAAAGAATGGGTTTGCGCTTGCGGTTCGCCAACGCTGAGCTGAGCCTCGCTATCGATATAACCTTCAGCGCTGAACTGCAGTTGATAGTCGCCCTGACGCATCAGGTAGCGGGGGCCGACTCTGATCGCAAAACCATCTGTAACTTCAATGCTCGCTATCATGGGCGTGACATCGACAAAAACGGAACGTGCAGTCAATACGAACCAGGCTGCCGTTGTTGCCATCAGCAGGCCGACAACAACCAGGCCATGATACCAGCGCGGCCGCCAGGAGAGGCGGCGTCCGGGCGGTGGCGGCGGACTGAAGTCGACCGGTGTGATCACGTCCGGCGTGTTTTGCTGGCCGGATGAAGTGTGGTTATCCTGCATCGTTTCAGGGCCTGTTGACTGCCGCGACCTCTTCGTTGCAGCGGATGGTTAATGAGCTCAGATCCCGTCCGAAACCGACCACAAATTCTTTCCTCACATCACGGTAACCCGGGCGCGTGCCCACAGCAACATAACGGCCGGGCCTGAGCATCAGGGTGGTTTCTGCAAATGCGCCCAACTGACCAACCTGGTAAACGGTAACATCAGTGGCGTTGTCGGATATCAGGGTGACTTCCACGGGTATCTGCATCTGCGCCAGCAGTTCTTCCATGGTCTCAAGCTGTTGTGACAATCGTTCGCCGACGGTGCCCTGCTCGGCAAGCAGGTCGGCCTCCAGATCACGGCCAATACCATAAACTTCCCGTGCTTCGTCGTAGGCGGCCTGGTCTGACAGGCGTTCCGGATGCTCGATGTTCACCGACAGCAGTCGGTCCAGTTGCAGGCGACGGGCAGAATAGTCTCTGCCTTCCAGTGCGAATACCAGATTACTGTCCATGGCCAACGCTGAATCGTAGGCGGCCACTGCCTGCTCCCAGTCTTCGGCAGCCTCGAATGCTTCCGCCTGCTCGCGAAGTTCGTCAATACTTGCCAGCGTCAGTTGTTCACGGGTCTGGGCAATTGCTTCGGTTGCTTCGTCAGAGCCGGGTTTGATGCGCAGGGCGCGTTCAAACGCGGCAATCGCGGCGTCTGTCTGATTCTGTTGCAGCAATGCAAAACCTTCAGACATCACCGCTGTATAATTGGCGTCCGTTATCATCCGGCGATTGCTGGCGACCTGCTCGGCGGCCCGTTGATGAGCGCTGTCCAGTGCCGCTGCCTGTTCAAATTGCTGCTGCGCCGCTGCCAGATCGCCCTGTTCCTGAAGTACCTCTCCGCTGGCAATCAACGCTTCCACCTCATCAAGCGTCTGCGCGCGGGCAAAACCCTGTTGTGCAATCTGGCTGTCGGGGTCCAGGCGCATCGCCAGCGCAAAACTGTCCAGCGCCTGCGCTGAGTTCGGTGCATCAAGGGCGGAGTTTCCCTCTGCGATCAGGTCGTTGAAAACCTCCGGCACTTTGTCCTGCAGTGCAGAAAGTGCCATATCACTTTCCTGGTAGGCCAACGCCGCCTGGGTGAATTCTCCGCTGCGATAGAACTCATCACCGCGCCTGGCCGCTGCCAGCGCCGCTTCATAATCCGTTGCCGCCCATTGGCCTACATCCATCTCGTCCAGTGCAGACTGTCTTTCCAGCAGACTGGCAAGCACGTCCTGGGCTTCGCGGCGCTGGCGCGCGCGCTGGGCTTCCTCAAAAGGGGATATGTCCGGTGTCGCCGGGGTCGACAGCGTATTGGAAGTGACAACTGGCGCGGGCTCGGCGCGTTTGACCAGCGGCAGCTCATATTCCTGCACCAGCCGGGGCAACACAAACACCACCGCCAGCGCGAGCAATATCAATACCGCCAGCGCCAGCCATACCCAGCCCGAAATTTTGTCACTGTTCGCCGTTTTACCGCCCTGCATACTTTAGTCCTAAACTGACGCTTGCCCGACCCTGGTCAAACACCGCCCGTTTCCGTCAGGTAAATTTCCATCAGGATGTCGCGCCATTGTTCATACTGCTCTTCAACGGTACCAGTGAGCATGATTGTGCGGTCGTCCAGTTCAATTACTTTGGGTGCTATTTCTGACTGCAGGGATTCGCCCAGCTCTTGCAGAGCAGCGATGTGCATGCGAGCTTCCGAGTTGCGATCAAAGCCGCTACGCACCAGATAGGCGCCCGCACCAACACCCACTATGCCCGCGGTTTGCACGGCTGCGCTACTTTGACTGCCGACGGCAGCGATGCCGCCCACAATCGCGGCCGCGCCGGTAATGAAGCGTCTGCGCGCAGAGCGTTCGGCTTCATCGAGCGCCATGGTTTCGTGGTAGCTCTGCTCGCGCCAGGCATCGTAGGGCCCCCGCATTTCGCGCGTGTAGGTGGCATAATAATCCTGCACAGTGTCAACAAACAGGTTGTCGCGTTCACGGATATCACGGATGCGGCGCAATGACGGATCATTTTCTGCCGGCAGTCGCGCCACACTGGTAATACCGCGGTTGTTGGTGGTGACGTAGGAACCAAAAATATCCGGCGCAAAATTGGCAGCAAACTGCAGCTCGGATACAGTACGAATATTCCGTACCTGATCGTCGCTGACATTGTTCTGGGCATAGGCCAGCAGATCGTTGGCGATGGTGTTGTAAACCACCTGGAACGGGTCGTGCAGTTGCCGCTGGGTCTGCTCATAGTTGTACTGACTGATATGTTCCTCATACACGCGCGTATACCATTCACGGCCGGTAGAGTCAGTGACGGTGACTTTGACCATCATGCCTTCACCATCGGACAGCAGAATCTGACCTTCCAGGAAAATATCCATCACGCTGCTTTGGGACGGCAATACCCGCACGGCACCCCAGTTACCCGAACGCTGCAGCGTGTCTGCCATCAGATAGGGGGCATAACGCGACTCGGCGCGACGGATCTCGAAGTTGGTCCGGTCCAGGTCGCCGCGCGCTACTTCGTCGATACCCGGATCAAACACCATCACACCAACGTCAAGCAGCAGGGCCTCGTCAACGGGGCCGGTGTTTTGCACCACCGGCACAAATTCGGTGGATTTGACCGATGTTGTTGCACAACCGGTCAACGCCAGCATTAACAACACCAGCCAGGTTAATGTCCTTCTGAATGTCCACATGCTCATCACTCGGTACCTGTTACTTCAAGGCCGGTATACCGGCGATATTCATCCCACAGCGCTTCACGCAATTCCGGATCCGCTTCACGCAGGGCGGCCTCCCGGATCTGTCGGGCAACCACGTCGTCTCCGCCGCCCGGGGGTATATCATCCGGCACCGGGAAAGTTTCTCTCTGCTCGCCGGCCGGGCCGCCATTAACGCCGCCCACTGAGCCGCCCGAACCGCCCGCCTGAGGCCCCTGGCCATCCCCACCCGGGAAGGACTGACCGCCGCTTGCGCCCGCAGTTTGCACAGCGGTCACCCCAGGTAGAGCACCCCTGCCATCTCCGCCCTGGCCGCCGTCCTCTTCATACAGACCGGCGGGATCATCACCCACTTCATTGGCGCGACGCTGAGCCCGGCTTCGTTCTGCAAGAATCAACCCATCAAAATCACCGTAGGCACCGCCAAGCTGGCCATCCAGGACCGCGACGCGTTGCGATGCCGTCATCACACCGACGCCGCCAGGGCTACTGCCCGTGCCGCCGCCGGTGGACGCTGCGCCAGTATTTGCGCTGCCGCCCTGACCTGAACCGCTTTGGCCTGAACCGCTTTGGCCTGAACCGTTTTGACCCGAACCAGACTGACCGGAACCAACAGCGCCACCACTGCCCGGCGCAGCTCCGCCCTGACCGCCTGCGCCGGCTGTTGCCGCCGGCGGGATGCGGTTCAGGCCACCGGTGCTGCTGCGGTCACCATAAGGGTCAAGCCCGCCACTACCCGCGGCTCCCCCCGCGCTGCTACCGCTTTGTGAACTGCTGCCAGCGCCGGGCATACCGGGTAGCCCGCCTGAAGGCATCGGGACGCCACCCACTGTTACGGAAATGCTGCCGTCGCCTGCCGAGCCGCTGGTGCCTGCCGGACTACCAGCACCCGGGGCCGAGGCACCACCCGAACTGCCACTGGCGCCGGCAGAGCTCGCCTGCGACCCTGATGACGAACTGGATGGCATCGACGGCATGGAAGACGATGACGAAGACGATGGCATTGATGGCATGGACGATGAAGACGACGACGGCATCGATGGCATGGATGGCATGGATGGCATGGATGAAGAGCTACTTGATGACGAAGATGATGACGATGAAGGCATCTGCGGCATACTGGAGGACTGCTGTGACTGTTGCGTGGATTCGCACGCGCTGAGCAGCAGCGCGGAGACGCTCAGGCTTAACAGGATTCGGGTTCGTGGCATATTCATGATCACTGACTCCAACCGCAGATCGCAGTGTTTTGAGTTTACCGTAATAAAGACCGGCTCACGGCATCATTATTGCGCTTCAGAGCTTGTACTTTCAATCTCGTAGGGAAAGCGATAAACGAGATCTTCCACACGCGAGGCACTGCCATCGCGCATGATCGGGCGCATTCTGCTGTCTCTCAGCGCACCAATCAGGCGGCGCTGCATGCCGAAGTCCTCCTTCGGCCAGGAATCAACAATGTCGACATTGATCGCCCGCCCATACTGGTTGATATCAAACTCCATGACCACATACGGCACTCCGGGCGCATCCTCATCAACCGACGCAGTCCCGACCGGAGGGACATCGGCCACAGTGGTCACCGGCTCACGGTAGGGCACGGGGTCCGCGTCGGGCTGCCGCGTGGTTTCAAATCTTGGCAGCATCACAACCCGATCAAAGACCCGGTCCCTGAGCGCTTTGTCTTCGTCCTGCAGTGAAGCCCAGGCGCGTTCATAGACATCAATCGACGCATTGCGTCGCTCAAACAGCAGGTACCAGTCGGCCAGATCCAGAATCGCATTGGTGTGGGCCACCAGCAAATCATCGCGCGCCTCGTCCGTCACACCTGCAGCATCGGCCGCTGCCAGCCGTTGCGCCCGCATTTCAACTATTTGATCAAGCGCGTACTCCCCTTGCAGGAACGGGTTGTTATGGTTCCGGTAACGGCGACCGGTGACCTGATCAACCCAGTTATCATCAACCAGCCGGATATTTGTATGTTGCGCGTGCTGCCGACCCTGAGCGTCAGTGCGTGCCATCAGCCAGGCCAGATAGGCCAGGCGCTCAAGCATGTCCTCGCGCGATTGCTCCGTCAACTCAGCATCCTGATCAATGATTGACAAGGCCACACTGTAAAGGTGATAGGCATCAACCAGCCGGCTGGCAGGCAGTTCGCCCAGACGTTGCCAGAACGCCCGGATGTTCCACTGCGCGTATGCTTCCAGGGCCGGGATAAGCGCCGGGTCATTGTCGTCCAGCGCCCGGCTGTGAACATAAAACAGGTACTGTCGCAGCCCGTCCGCTTCAGCCCACTGATCCAGTGCCAGGTGGCTGTCTATCTGCATTTCGAGCGCACTGACCTGCTCCAGGCTAAACAGGCCGTGATTGACACGGCTGACATGCACGGCCCGCTCCAGCAGGGCTATAGCCTCCGGGTGGTCGCCCGCTTCCTGCACATGCCTGGCCAGACTCAGCACAGATTCGGCAATCTGCGGATGCCAGGTATCACCCCTGCCCTCAAGGGCCTGAATCGACTCGCGCAACGCGGGAATCGCCAGCTCAGCAACCCGCGCCTGATCGGGTCCGGCGGCATCTGCTGCCACCTGTCCTGTGGCCCAGCACAGCGATATCGCCAGAGCAAACGTGGGTAACGGATTTATTGTTATTTTACCCGAAGGTAATTCAGCGATGGATCGGAAACACATGGCGGAATCTCCGGTACTGTCATATGCTGCATTTGTTGTCAGGCGAATTGTTTACGTTACACCAGAATACGCGACAACCGAACAGATACAATAGCCTGATGCACGAATCTGTTTGATAAATTTCCGTCACAAACTGCTGATTTCAGCCAAAAAATCGATATCCAACCGAATGCCGGAACTACCCGAAGTTGAAACCAGCCGTCGTGGCATAGACCCCCATATCTGTGGCCAGCGCATAGCCCGCAGTGTTGTCAGGCAGAGTCAGTTACGCTGGCCCGTGTCACCGCAGATCATTTCGCTGATGCCCGGTCAGACCGTGTTGTCGAGCAGCCGACGCGGCAAGTACATACTTATAGAGACAACAGCAGGGCATATTATTATTCATCTGGGCATGTCCGGCAGTGTCCGCATCCTGGATTCCGGCGCGCCAGCGGGCAAACATGATCACGTTGATATCGTTTTTTCCAACGGTGTCATGCTGCGCTACACCGATCCGCGACGCTTCGGCTGCATGCTGTGGAGCGATGCCATTGAACACCACCCGCTGCTGGTCAGTCTGGGGCCGGAACCCTTGTCAGACGCTTTTGACACACAATATCTGTATCAGCGCAGCCGCAGCCGCAAAACACCCATCAAGAGTTTTATCATGGACAGCCATGTCGTGGTTGGCGTGGGGAACATCTATGCCAACGAGGCGTTGTTCATGGCTGGTATCCGCCCGCTGGCGGACGCAGGGTCGGTATCGCGGATACGGATGGCCCGACTGGTCGTGTGCATCAGGCAGGTGATTGCCCACGCTATTTCCGTGGGTGGTACGACTTTGCGGGACTTTGTCGGAGGCGATGGCAAACCAGGGTACTTCAAACAATCCCTGCTGGTTTATGGCCGCGGTGGCGAACCGTGTAAGCAGTGCGGGGGCGTCCTGCAGGAGGTGCGGTTAAGTGCCCGCAGTACGGTGTTCTGCAAACGCTGTCAGCGCTGATGGCCAGTGATTCGACTACGCGTGAATCACGCCTGTGTTTTTTGTTCCGCCAGGTGCTCACGCATGGCTTCGGCCACCAGGGGGTGCACAAATCGGCTGATATCACCGCCGTAGGATGCAATTTCCCGCACCAGCGTTGAGGAGATATAGGACAGGTGTTCATCCGGCGCCATGAAAATGGTCTCAATGCCCGGATCCAGCGCGCGGTTCATGCCCACCAGCTGGAACTCGTATTCAAAGTCGGCCACGGTGCGCAGACCACGCAGAATCACGCTGGCACCGCGCTGACGGACAAATTCAATAAGCAGGGTTTCGAAGGCAACCACTTCCACATTGTCGACGTGGGCCAGCACTTTTTTGGCCAGTGCCACCCGTTTTTCGGTGGACAGCGATGTGGTCTTCTGTTTGTTGACGCCGATAGCAACAATGACGTTGTCGAACAGGCGCGATGCGCGTTCCACCAGGTCGATATGGCCGTTGGTGATGGGATTGAATGTCCCCGGATAAACCGCTGTTTTCATGCTGGGCAGGTACCTGTAGCGCCAAATGCCGCCTACAGTACACCAGGAAACGGCTTATGTCAGCTCAATAAACCGCAGTATCCGACGCTCCAGCCAGTCATTCTGCCCGTTTGTCGCAAAACCCACGTGGCCACCAAATGGCAGAATTTCCCAGCTCACGTGTGCCGGTGCCTGGTCGCGCGGCGGCAGCGAATGCGGCGGGATAATCGGATCATTGTGACTGTGTACAACCAGGGTGCGGACCGGCACCCCAGCGAGGAACTGACGGCTGCTGCAACGCTGATAATAATCATTGGCACCGGCAAAGCCATGCAATGGCGCGGTGACTGCATCATCAAAATCCCACAGCGTCTGCAGAGCATTGAGTTCACCCAGCTCCCGGATGCGCCGGACCTGGTCATCACGACCCTGCTGTTCGAATGCGCTTTGTTTGTTTTGCAGATCGGTGCGCAAACGGCGCAGAAAGTAACGTCCATACCAATACGCCATGCCGCTTTTCATCTGCGCGCAACACAGATCCAGCGAAAACGGATTGGACACACTGACCGCCGCGCTGAGTGCGTGCCGGAAGCGGGTTTCGGTGAGCCATTTAATCAGCACGTTGGCGCCCAGGGAGTAACCAATCACCACCAGGCGGCGTTGCTGGCGGGACATCAGTGCGGTGATGACCTGCTCGACATCATCCGAACAACCCGAATGATAGGCGATGGCCAGGCGGTTGTGTTCGCCGCTGCAGCCACGCAGGTTCATGGCCACACTGTCGTAGCCGGCCGCATGCAGGGTGTGCTGCATGGCCAGTATATAGGGGGATGCGGAGCAGCCTGCCAGACCATGCAGCAGAAACACCAACGGCTTGTCCCCACCGTCGGCGCTTGGAGAGCCCTCAGCCAGCAGATAGTCCACATCAATAAAATCGCCGTCCCCCAGCTCGATTCGCTGACGCTGGCGAACCAGCAACGGCACGGTCGCCAGCTTGCGCCAGATGGTTTGCAAATGGCCACCGGGCAACCACCAGGGCGCGGACAGCGCTTTCGTTAAGGGCGGCGGCGCGGACGGCAGACCGGTCATGCGCGCCTCTCATACAGGCCATAATAAACAGCGCCGGCACGCAGATTCTTGCGCGCCGTCCAGTTGGCCGGCAACGGCAAGGCCGCCAGATCCTGCCCCGCCTCCAGATAAATCTGCGCACGTGGTTTCAGAATGCCGCTGCTCTCCAGCTGCAGTGCGATGTCTGGCAGAATCTGGTCGGCAAAGGGTGGGTCCAGAAACACCAGCCCGAATTTGCCTGCCAGGCCGGACACCGAATTCGCGGTGTTGGTCGCCAGCCACTGCTCGGCTTTTGCTGTTACCACGCTGGCGTTT
This sequence comes from Pseudohongiella sp., assembly GCF_040877505.1. Taxonomy (NCBI): domain Bacteria; kingdom Pseudomonadati; phylum Pseudomonadota; class Gammaproteobacteria; order Pseudomonadales; family Pseudohongiellaceae; genus Pseudohongiella; species Pseudohongiella sp. Next base: position 106,192 of record NZ_JBBDNQ010000008.1, on the reverse strand, counting down.
TCCGCACCCAGCAGAGCCAGATGCGCCTGAATGCTGGCACTGGCGTCGCGCGATGCGTCCACAAATACCGCTGAGCGTGCGCCGCGGGACAGCGCTTCCAGCCCGCAGGCACCGCTGCCCGCGAACATGTCCAGACAGTTTTCGTCCAGCACCCAGCCCTGCAACCAGTTGAACAGGGTTTCGCGCACACGATCTGCCGTCGGTCGCAGCCCGGGCACATCGGGGAACTGAAGTTTGCGCCCGCGCCACTGGCCGCCGATGATTCTCAGCGTATTGCGTTGTCCGGTTGCGGCTTTGTTGCCTGGTGTTTTTCTGGGCACGTGATGTCGCCTGGTAGGGAAAATGTTTGCGCATTGTAACCTGCTGGCCGCTAAATGTTAGACTAGCGCTTCTCGCTTGGCTGTTGCCAGCGCTCCAGTATTTTGAGTACGTCCCCTATGTTCGGTTTTATCAAGAAACGCAAAGACAAAGATAAAGACAGCGCCAATCCAGCGATCGAAGCGGATACCACGCCAGAGGCCGGGGCGAGCGCTGCCGCGCCGGCTGTTGAGCAAACACCGCAGACTGAAACCCCGGTCAGTCCGGTCGCCCCGCCTCCTGAAGCAAGCCCTCCTGTAGCAGCTCCTTCCGTAGCGGCCCCTCCTGCAGCAAATCCCCCGGCAGCAAACGCCCCGGCGGAAAAGGAGGCCTCAGGCGGCTTTTTCAGTCGCCTGAGGCAGGGCCTGAGCCGAACCCGCGGCAACCTGGCCGAGGGCCTGGGGTCTCTGCTGGGCGGTCGCAAGATCATTGATGCCGAACTGCTCGACGACATCGAGATGCAATTACTCACCGCCGATGTCGGCATCGAGGCCACCGATCAGGTCATTGCGGCGCTCACCGCCAAGGTAAAGCGCAAGCAGCTCAACGACGGTGATGCGCTGATGGCGCAGCTGCAAAGCGAACTGCGCGAGTTGCTGGCGCCATGCACCGCGCCGCTGGACATCCCGCGTGAGACCAGACCCTATGTCATCCTGGTGGTCGGCGTAAATGGTGTTGGCAAGACCACCACCATTGGCAAACTGGCGCGACGCTTTCAACTGGAAAACCGAAAAGTCATGCTGGCGGCCGGTGATACCTTCCGCGCGGCGGCTGTTGAGCAATTGCAGACCTGGGGTGAGCGCAATCAGGTACCGGTGATTGCGCAGGCCTCCGGCTCCGACAGTGCCTCCGTCATCTTTGATGCCTATCAGGCCGCCAAGGCGCGCGGCATCGACGTGCTGATTGCCGACACCGCGGGTCGATTGCACAACAAGGCCAACCTGATGCAGGAGCTGGAGAAAATTGTCCGGGTGTTAAAGAAACAGGACGACCAGCTGCCGCACGAAGTCATGCTGGTGCTTGATGCAACCACCGGGCAGAACGCACTGAGTCAGGCCAAAAGTTTCAACGACTCGGTCAAACTGACCGGTTTGTGCCTGACCAAGCTTGATGGCACGGCAAAGGGCGGCATGGTGTTTGCCATCGCCAACGCCATGAAACTGCCGATCCGTTTTATCGGTATCGGCGAGCAGGCTGAAGACCTGCGTCCCTTCGATGCCGATCAATTTGTCGCCGCGCTGTTCTCAAACGACCCTGAAAAACATGATTCGCTTTGACGATGTCAGCAAGCGCTACCCCGGCGGGCATGAAGCGCTCAAGCAGGTTTCGTTTGAGCTGGAAAAAGGCGAAATGGCCTTCCTTACCGGCCGCTCCGGCGCCGGCAAAAGTACGCTGCTGAAACTGATCATGTTGATTGAGCAACTCAACCAGGGCCAGATACTTGTCGGTGGCCGCAACATCAATCGCCTGCCCCCGCGCCAGGTACCTTATTATCGGCGACGCATCGGCGTGGTTTTTCAGGATCATCAGTTACTGTTCGACCGCAGCGTATTCGACAACGTCATGCTGCCCTTGCAGATTGAAGGCTATGACAAGCACGAAGCCGCACGGCGCGTACGCGCAGCACTCGACAAGGTGGGCCTGCTGGACAAGGAAAAACTCAACCCCATCACCATTTCCGGTGGCGAACAACAGCGTGTGGGTATTGCCCGCGCGGTCGTCAATCGCCCCCAGATACTGTTGGCCGATGAGCCCACTGGTAATCTGGACCCGGAACTGGCCGCAGAGATTATGGTGTTGTTTGAACAGTTCAATCAGGTGGGTGTCTGCATGTTGATTGCCAGCCACGATCTGTCCCTCATTACGCGCCTTAAACATCGCATGCTGACGCTGGACCAGGGGCGCCTGATCAAGGATGAACATCAGCCCAGCAGAGCGGCGGCCACCAACCACACGGGCCAACGGACATGACCCCTGCCGCCAACAGCAGAAGCAGCAACAGTAAAACCACACTGTCTCCTGGCCAGCGATTTAAAGCCTGGGTAGCGCTGCACCGGGAATGCGCCGTTGATGCGCTGCGCCGGCTACAACAACAACCTGCCGGGTCGGCAATGACCCTGGCTGTGATCGCCATCGCCCTGCTGCTGCCGGCCCTGTTATATGTCACCGGTAAAAATCTGAGCCAGTTTGACAACAGCCTGGCGCAGGCAAACAGGGTGACTGTGTACCTGCAGACAGATGTTGATGCCTCTGTTATCGATGAACTGCAACAACAGATGGCAGCACATGACCTGGTCAGCAGCGCGCACTACATTTCACCGGAACAGGCCGCTGCCGATTTCGCCGAATGGTCCGGGCTGGGTGATGTGGTCGACAGTCTGGCCACTAACCCCTTGCCGGCCAGCATCGTGATTCAGGCCAGTGATACGCGCTACGAAACCGCGCAACAGCTGCAGGAAACCTTCGATGACGCACCCGGGGTAGACTTTGTACAAATGGATCAGCTGTGGCTTCAGCGTCTGGACAGTTTCCTGAGCCTGACGCAGCGCGCCGTCATCGCCCTGATCGTGGTGTTGTCGCTGGCTGTGCTGTTTATCACCGGCAACAGCATCCGCACCAGTATTGCCAGCCGCGAGGCGGAAATACGGGTGATGAACCTGATTGGTGCGACCAATGGCTTCATTGCCCGCCCGTTTCTGTATAGCGGCCTGTGGTATGGCCTGCTTGGCGGGGCACTGGCGTGGATTCTGCTGGCGCTGCTGATGCTGGTACTGCGCGGTCCGGCCACCGAACTACTGGCTTATTACGGCAACCAATATCAGCTGCAGGGCCTGGGCACCAGCGCCAGCGCGGTGCTGCTGGGTGGCAGCGCCGTGCTGGGCTGGCTTGGTGCCCGCCTGTCGGTGTCGCGTCACCTCACCAGATTTTAACCCTGACCTCTGGCTCGCGGTACATGCCGTCGCCTTCGGTCACCTCAAACGCCTCGTAAAATTCCGGCATGTTTGACAGGGCCCCACGCACACGATATTGGCCGGGTGCGTGGGGACCGGTGGTCAACTGTTGACGCAAGGCCTCGTCACGGAAGGCGATACGCCAGATCTGGCCCCAGCCCATGAAAAAACGCTGTTCTCCGGTGAAACCCTCAATAACGGGCGACGTTTCACCTTGCAGGCTGCGCTGCCACGCCTGATAGGACACGGTCAGACCACCCAGGTCTGCAATATTCTCCCCTAGCGCCAGCGCTCCCTGAATGTTCATGCCCTCGATAGGCTCGTAGGCATCAAACTGGGACACCATCAAATCCGCCCGTTCGCGGAACTGCTGTTCGTCCTGGTCTGCCCACCAGTCGCGCAGGTTACCGTCCCCATCGGAACGACGCCCCTGATCATCAAAGGCATGGGTGATTTCGTGCCCGATCACCGCACCAATAGCACCGTAGTTGATGGCATCATCGGCTTCAACATTGAAGAAGGGCGGTTGCAGGATGGCCGCCGGGAATACGATTTCATTCATGGTAGGGCTGTAGTAAGCATTCACTGTCTGTGGCGTCATGAACCATTCTTCGCGGTCCACTTCCTGACCCAGCCGCGCCATCATGCGCTCATATTCACACACGTTGGCGCGGCGAATATTGCCCATCAGGTCGTCGGCATCAATTTGCAGACAATCGTAGTCGCGCCACTCGTCAGGATACGCAATCTTGGTGTTCAGTCGCGCCAGTTTGGCCTGTGCCTCCACCTTGGTTTCCGGCGTCATCCACTCCAGCTCATCAATGGCGACTTCAAAAGCGGCCAACAGATTTCGAACCAGAGCGTCCATGCGAACACGCGCTTCGGCCTGAAAGTGCTGCTCAACGTAAAGCTGCCCGACCGCGAAACCCAGCACCGAATCAACGGTATTAACCCCACGCTTTTCCCGGCTGCGCATTTCCGGCTGCCCACTCAGGGTGCGACCGAAGAAGTCGAAGTGCTCGTCGACAAAAGCTGTCGACAGGTAAGGCGCCGACATGCGCAGTACGTGGTAGCGCTGATAATCCTGCCATTGGGCCACGCTGATATCGCGGTAGAAGTCGGCTACGTCCTGCAGGTAGGTAGGCTGACGCACGACCAGTGCGTCGATGCCAGACAGTCCGGCGCTGTCAAGATAACCCAGCCAGTCGAGATCCGGTGCCAACCCCGCCAGTTCCTCCGGCGTCATGCGGTTGTAGGTCGCGGTTCGGTCCCGGTTCTGCACACGTGTCCAGTGCCCCTGGGCGATACGGCGCTCGACGTCCAGCACCCGGTTTGCCGCTGCCGTCGCGTCGTCGCCTTCCAGCAGGCCTGCCAGCTCGAACATGGTGCTTATATGGGCCTGATATTGCCCGAGTATCTCCTGGTATCGGTCACTGTCACTGAGATAGTATTCACGGTCAGGCAGGCCCAGACCGGACTGTCCCACAGCCGTAATGTATTGATCTGACTGGCCCTGATCTTGGCTAATGCTGTAGCCGAATGGCGCCATACGCCTGTGTTCTGCGGCGCCCGCCCAGTATTCCAGCAGTTGCTCATGGCTGCCCAGTGCATCAATCTGCGCCAGGTCTTCGGCCAAAGGCTCGACCCCCAGCGACTCAATGGTATCGGCATCCATGAAGGCGGTGAACATATCGCCGATTTTCTGTGGCAACGTGCCTTCAGCGTTATCACTTGCAGCAGTTTCATTAATAATATCAAGAACATGTTGTTCGGCAGCTTCGCGCAGCTCATCAAAGCTACCCCAGCGTGAGCGATCAGAGGGAATAGGGTTCTGCTCCACCCAGCCGCCATTGACGTACTGGAAGAAGTCGTCCTGCGGGCGCACGCTACGGTCCATGTTGTCCAGGTCGACACCCAGCCCCAACACGGGCTCATCTGCCACCGGCGCTTGAGCGGCCTCCTGCTCTGGCGTATTATTTTGCGGCGAACAGCTGCTCAGCAGTGCAACCAGCGCTGCTGGAGCCAGTAAAGTCAGGGAGAAAGGTGCTGCGCTGGAGAAAAAAATTCGTTTGCGGGCACCATGGCCCTTGAAATCTGCCGGATTGGACATCAGATAATCACTCATGCAAGAAAAAGTGGTAGAATAGGGTCGTTCAGTAGCCTGATCATAAACTCAGGGCATCCACAGATAAAGACCTGTTTGAACATACGAAGGAACATTGTGAGCATAGGAAATATGACAACAGCCAAGAGTTTGCAACTAGTCGGCCCGGCCGTACCGGGTCGCGACCTATCTGCCTATGTGACGTCAGTGAACAGTATCCCCGTCTTGACGGCGGAGCAGGAACTGGAGCTGGCGAACCAGTATTATTACCAGGAAGACCTTGAAGCAGCCCGCCAGCTGGTGCTTGCGCACCTGCGTTTTGTTGTACACATGGCGCGCAGCTACTCCGGTTATGGTCTGTCCCAGGCGGACCTGATCCAGGAAGGCAATGTCGGCCTGATGAAAGCAGTCAAACGCTTCAATCCGGAAATGGGTGTGCGTCTGGTATCGTTTGCCGTGCACTGGATCAAAGCCGAAATGCACGAATTCATTCTGCGTAACTGGCGCATCGTCAAGATTGCCACCACCAAAGCCCAGCGCAAACTGTTCTTCAACCTGCGCAGCGCCAAAAAGAGCCTGGGCTGGCTGAACAACGATGAAGCGCAGGCCGTGGCAGATGATCTGGGCGTCGATGCCACCGTCGTGCGCCAGATGGAAGGCCGCATGAGCTCCTACGATATGGCCTTTGATGCCACAGCAGAAGCAGACGACGACGAAGCCTACAAGTCGCCAGCCTACTACCTGCAGGATGACAGCTCTGACATGGCTGTCGACATCGAAGAAAACCAGTGGGAAGAAGAACAGAATAACCATTTGTACCTGGCCATGAATGAGCTTGATGAGCGCAGCCGTGACATCATCACCAGTCGCTGGCTGTCTGATCAGAAAGCCACGCTGCATGAGCTGGCCGCCAAGTACAATGTGTCAGCGGAGCGTATTCGTCAGCTGGAGAAGAATGCGATGAATAAAGTACGCGGCGCAATGGTCGCCTGACAGGGCGCTGAAAAGCTACCTGCGTTGCCAAGGCGTCGTTGAAAATGGCTTCGGAATGCTCATTTACTGCGTGTAAACTGCGCTTCCTTAGCCATTTTCGCCTCGCCTTGGCGGCCTCGCTAACGCTTTTCAGCACCCTGTTGGGTGCGTTGTATGCTTGTGTGCCCCACAGAAGCCGCTGCTAATGACAGCGGCTTTTTTGTTTTAATCAAACACCTGTCCCAGACACTGCCGGAGTGCCATCATGCCCAGTCTGTTTATTGCCCTTGCTGCCATCAATGGATTTATCGCGGTGGGCCTGGGTGCCTTTGCCGCCCATGGTTTGAAGAACCGGCTGCCGGAAGATTTACTCGCCATCTTCCAGACCGGTGTGCAGTATCAGATGTACCATGCACTGGCCCTGTTCGGTGTCGGACTGCTGGCCATGCAGCTCAGTGATTCGGCTTTGCTGCGCGCCAGCGGCTGGTTATTTGTTGCCGGCATCGTGATTTTCTCCGGCAGCCTTTATATCCTGAGCCTGAGCGGCATTCGCTGGCTGGGCGCGATCACGCCAATCGGCGGTGTGGCGTTTCTGGCCGGCTGGGCGCTGCTTGCCGTTGCCATGCTGGCCGGGCGGACGATGTAGGCACCACCCCCCCAGGCAGTAAGAAGGCAGCAAAAAGGCAATGAGGAAATGGCCATGAAGGTAACCGTAAACGGCGAGGCGCTTGAACTGCCCCGGCAGACCAGCATTCTGGGCCTGCTGGAGAAACTTGACATGACCCGGGGCCGGGTCGCCGTGGAAGTGAACGCGGATATCGTTCCGCGTAGCCTGCACAATCAACAGCTGCTGAACGATGGCGACCGCGTAGAGATAGTCCACGCCATTGGTGGCGGTTGATTCATCGGCGCCACCCGATGCAGATTCACCCTTTCAGACACGGCATTTCAGATACACCCAGGAGATCTACCCGATGGAAAACACCAAACCCAGGCAGGACACGGCTCTGGTACTGGCCGGCAAAACCTACCGGTCCCGGCTGATCATTGGCAGCGGCAAATATGCCGACTTTCAGCAGAACCTGGCGGCCCTGGAAGCCAGTGGCGCCGAGATGATCACCGTTGCCATCCGTCGGGTGAACCTGGGCCAGAACAAAGATGAACCCAGCCTGCTGGACGTGATCTCGCCGGACAAGTATACCTTTCTCCCCAATACCGCCGGCTGTTATACCGCCGCCGATGCCGTGCGCACCTGCCGCATGGCGCGCGAACTGCTTGATGGCCATAAACTGGTCAAACTGGAAGTGCTGGGCGATCAGAAAACGCTGTACCCCAATGTCACTGAAACCCTGGTGGCGGCGGAGCAATTGGTCGCTGATGGTTTTGATGTCATGGTTTACACCAGCGATGACCCGCTGATCGCCAAGCGCCTGGAAGAGATCGGCTGCATTGCCGTGATGCCATTGGGCGCCCCTATTGGCTCTGGCCTGGGTATCCGCAACCCCTACAATATTCGCATGATTCTGGAAAACGCCTCCGTCCCCATTATTGTGGATGCCGGCGTCGGCACGGCATCGGACGCCACCATTGCCATGGAGCTGGGTTGCGACGGTGTGCTGATGAACACCGCCATTGCTGAAGCGGGCGACCCGGTACTGATGGCCTCGGCCATGCAGAAAGCCGTCAGCAGTGGCCGCGAAGCGTGGCTGGCCGGACGTATGCCGCGCAAACTGTATGCCAGCGCATCGTCGCCCATCGACGGGACTTTTTTCTGACATGACAGACGCAAAAACAGATAAACCCGGCACTGAGCATCACCGCCCGCTCCGTAGTTTTGTGATCCGCGCCGGCCGCCAGACTGCGTCGCAAAAAGAAGCGCTGGAAAAGTACTGGACACGCTATGTGATTGATGACGTCGACAGTCCGCTGGACACCGCCAAGCTGTTCGGGCGCCAGGCACCGCTGGTACTGGAAATCGGTTTTGGCATGGGTGACTCGCTGGCGGAAATGGCGGCAGCCAATCCGGACCAGGACTATATCGGCATTGAAGTGCACCGCCCGGGCGTTGGCAAACTGCTGGGACATATTGAACGCCTTGAACTGAGCAATCTGCGTATCTACTGTCATGATGCCGTGGAGATTCTGGCACGCTGTATCGCGGACCATTCCTTGAGTACGGTACAGATTTTTTTCCCGGATCCCTGGCACAAGAAGAAACACAACAAGCGCCGACTGGTGCAGCCCGCATTCATTGCCGACCTGACCCGTAAACTTGTGCCAGGTGGCACCATTCATCTGGCCACCGACTGGCAGCACTATGCCGAACACATGATGGAAGTCATGAGCGCAGCCGGGGCGCTGGAGAATACCGCGGGCACCGGCGCCTATGCAGTCGACACCGGCCGACCGGAAACCAAGTTCGAACGCCGGGGACAACGCCTTGGCCACGGCGTCTGGGATCTGGTGTTCAGATATACCGGACCTGGGCTGTCATGAACACGTAATACTTGCCCGCTAGTCTTACCGGTTTACTTTCCAATAACGTAAGTGAGCTCCGGTATGATCACAGCAAGCTCCTCCCCTGGTAAATTTCCTGCCCTGATTGTTACCGCTTGCCTGCTCATCCTGAGCGCCGGATGTAGCACGCCTGCAGACCCTCAAACCGCCTTCCGCCTGCGCAGTGACTTCGGCGCCGAGCTGAATGCTGACGCAGGCTGGGCCGCCGGTCTTAATGAAAACGCGACCGTGTTTACCGATGAACCCTTCAGACTGCGTTTTGAGGTGGCAGCGAGTGACGCAGCCGTGAACGTTGAACAACGATATCAGCTGCAGTATCAGCGCAACGGTGGTCCCTGGCAGCCCATGCCCGCAGAGAATTTTCCACAACCGGAAAAAGTGCTGGAGCTGGATTTTGCCACCAGTGATCACGCTGATCTGGGCGCTGACTGGCAGTTTTTGACTGGTGCTGCAGCATCGGCCAGCATCGGCAGGGACCAAGACGGTAGCTTCCTGCAAATTGCATCGGGCGCCGTGGGCACCACAGCACTGAGTCGGCACGAAACCTTGTGGGACCCCGTCGAATTCGCCGTGGACATTCGTCTGCCCGACGATGCACCAGGCGGTGCGGGAATCGTTTTTGCGTATGCCGACCCGCAGAACTACAGCCGCGTCGAGCTCAGTACCCGTGGCACTGTCAGTATCGATCGTATCGTTGACGGTGAACTCAACCGCCTGGCAGAGGGCAACACGGAGATTGCGACCGGCTGGGCTGAGTTGAAAGTGGTCCTGCAGGGCTCGCAGGCCACCATTGAGTACAACGATGACGCGCTGGTGCTGACAGCCGATTTTCCCGCTGCCACCTCACTGTCGTTGACTGGCCTTTATGTACCCGCAGACAGCACTGCGGCGTTCGCCAATCTGGTGCTCGAAGGCATGCCGCATTCGCCCCGCATCAGCATCATGGCCAGCGCCGCATTCGATCACGGCGCACCCACCACCGACCTGCTGGCCGGATCAAGCACGAACTTCAGCGGCGGCTCCGGCATCAGTTTTGCGGACACCACGCGTCCGTGGACAGCAGACACTGGACACAGCGAATGGGAATGGCCTCTGGTCATCCGCCGCTACGCCGATGGCGCTGACACGAATGAGACCGGCGATACTTATGGGTTCAGAATGGCCACTGAAGACGGTGAACCTCTGGCATCGGCAGTGCAACCGATGGTGACGGTGGCCGTACCGACACACCACCTGGGCGGGGTATTTGTGGAAACGCCGGCCCGGGTCGGGCCCTTTGAAGCCAGTAACGGCGATCTGTATTTTCTGATGGAACCGGCAGAAACCGACAACATGCTGATGACGGTGAAATCAGCGGACGGCGGTCAAAGCTGGCAGGAGGCCGACGGCGCCAACCGACCGGCAACCGGTGATCTGGAAGGTTTTGCTGCTGCACAATCCGGCGATCGCATTTACATGCTGCATCAAACCTCCGACGACGTCTGGCTGCATGCCTTCGCCACCTCGGACCATGCCACACAGCCTGACACCTGGCTGATACAGGATGAACGTCTGGCCTCACCGGAAGAACCACCCACCCAGGTGGCAGACATCGCGCTTCGTTCTGATGGCAGCATTGTCGGTGTTTACGGTGGCCCGCAGAAAATTCATGTCCGGGTCCGCTCGCCCGAAGGCAACTGGAGCGACGAAACCGTGATAGATGCCGACACGCCTCCGGCTCTGTCCGGACCGTCTGTGGTGACCGGCGCTGATGACGTGGTGCACCTGGCCTACACCGGCGATGACGGCACGGCCTGGTACCGCCGCATTGACTTTGACGACAGCCTGACCCCGCCTGTGCAGCTCAGCAACCAGCTGGGAAGCGACCCGACCGATGTCGCCTCCATTCTGCCACTGGTGTATTTGCCCGCCAGCGACACTGTCAGCATTATCTACCGCGTGAACAGTGGCCATCTGTGGGAACGGCGGGTCACACCCGATGGCGAACTAAACGAAGCAGTCAGGGTGAGTGATCATACTGTGGTCCAGAATGCGGTGGATGCCGACCAGACCGGGGCAGACGCCATTGCCGATGGCGACCGCGTGCAGGTACTGTTCATTGACGAAGAAAGCCGCCATATCTTTCACACCTATGCAGATGCAGAAGGCCGCTGGCAGTCGGCGACCCTGCAGGTAGAGGGTGTCAATGCCCAGTGGGTGCGCGGTGCGCAACTCAAGGGGACTGGCGCAGAACGCGTTTATGGTTACGTTTATGACGCCGGTGCGGACGGTGGTTCAGGCAAGAACCGCTACGGGGAGGTTCCTCTGGCAGATTTGCCTTGAGTCGTACCTGCTGACGGGGGTGACGAACGTTTGATGCCTGCTCTGGCAATGGCGCTATAGCTACGTTATTCTTCGGCGTTATGTATTCGGCCTGACAACAATAAACACTGGGCATTTATCTCCGGTGGACACAGGCTGCATTTGCCCCATCAGGAGTTTTATCACAGATGCCTACACTGGTCCCACGCCGCGCCCGCCGACTCGTCCACGCTGGCATACTGGCCCTGTCAACCGCCACCCTGGCCGCCTGCGGTGTCGAGGAGCTGCCGGAGAATCCACTGGCAGGTCAGCTGGACATGCCACGAACCGTCGCCTGGTCGGCCTACCCGACCGGCACCGGGGGTTACAGTCAGGCGGTTGCCATCGGCAATATCCTGCAGCGTCAATACGGCGTCAACCTGCGTGTGGTCCCCGGGCGCAATGACGTGTCTCGCCTGGCCACCCTGAACGCTGGCCGCGTACACATGTCGGCAGGTGGCTCAGAAGCAGTATACGCGCAGGAAGGCATCCTCAATTTTGCCTCCCGCATCTGGGGCCCGCAGCCGATCCGCGCCGTGTTGTCCAATTACTCCACCAGTTGTTCATTCAGCCTGGCCACCGCGGCCGATGCCGACATCCGTGAAGTTGAAGATATCCGGGGCAAACGGGTGACCTGGGTCCAGGGCGCTCCCTCGCTGAACAACGCGCTGACCGCACTGCTGTCCTACGCCAGCCTGACCTGGGATGACGTGGAAATGGTTGAGGTGGGCGGTTACAACGCCTCCATCGATGCGGTTATCAACAACCGTGCTGACGTCGCTGGCGGTGCCTGCAATTCGCCGCCCTTCCTGCGCCTGGAAACGTCGCCCCGCGGTCTGTACTGGGTCGAGTTCTCACCGGATGATGCCGAAGCCGTGACCCGGGTGCGCAACCGCCTGCCCTGGTATGTTCCTCACGTCGCCACCGAGGGGCCTGCCATTGATGAGGACGAGGGGATCAATGTATTCACCTCGGCCTACCCCTTGCTGGTGGCCATGGACGACGCCGATGCCAACATGGTTTACGGCATGACCAAGGTCATAGCGCTGCACTACGACGAATACAAGAATTCAGCGCCGGGTGCCAATGGCTGGCGCATTCACGGCCAGCAACTGGAAAACGCTTTTATCCCGTATCACGAAGGCGCCATCCGTTACTTCAGGGAAATCGGCATCTGGACGCCGGAGGCCGAAGCCAATCAGCAGGCCAATCTGAATCGCCAACGCGTGCTGATGGAAGCATGGCAGGCGTACAACGAGTCTGCCCCCGAAGACCGCGCCGCCTTCGAAGCGGGCTGGCTTGAGTTCCGCGAGCAGAGGCTGGCCGAGCTGGGTCTGGTTACGCTGGCCGAAACGCAGTGACGCGTGCATCTATAATCACTATCAAAAACAAGACGACTGCCCATGAGTAACAGCATCATTCCACCGATTGCACCACCCAAAGAAGACGATTCCGAGTTGCCCGCGATCGGGCGCTACCGTGAACTCACCAAAAACTGGCGCGTGGTGATGGCCACGCTGACCGCGCTGGCCTCGCTGCTGGCCATCAACCAGATATTTGCTCTGGGCTTTTTTGTTGATTTCACCATGCTCGACGGGCGTTACCTGTACCTGCTTACCGGCCTGATGCTGATCATGGTGTTTATCACGTTTCCTTCGCACAAAAGCAATCTGAACTTTGTGCCGTGGTATGACAAAGTGATCATGGCCGCCATAGCCGTCATCTTTTCCTATTTCGCCATTAACGCTGAGCGCATCATTCTTGATGCCTGGGAGTATGCAGCGCCCGTCGAAGGCATCGTGCTGGCACTGGTGACCTGGGTGATCATTCTGGAAGCCGGGCGACGCGCCGGGGGCTGGCCGATATTTTTTATTGTGCTGGTACTGTCACTGTATCCAACCTACGCCGACAGGATGCCTGATGTGATAGCCGGCATCGGCATGCCGATTCACGACATTGCCATTTTCCATGTGCTCGGTGAAGAAAGCGTGTTCGGGGTAGCGCTGAATTCCTTTGCCATGCTGGTATTTGGCTTCATTCTGTTTGGTGTGGCACTTCAGTACACCGGCGGTGGTCCGTTTTTTATCAATTTTGCCTTTGCCCTGCTGGGCCACAAACGGGGTGGCGCCGCCAAAGTGGCCATTTTCTCCAGCGGCCTGATGGGCTCGATGAGCGGTGGGCCTATCACCAATGTACTGACCACCGGTCCGCTGTCCATTCCCGCCATGCGCCGCACCGGATTCTCGCGCGGTTATGCGGCCGGGGTCGAGGCCTGTGCCTCCACCGGCGGCGTGCTGATGCCACCTATCATGGGTGCAACTGCGTTTGTCATGGCGAGCTTTCTGGGCGTGAGTTATGTCACCGTAGCAGTGGCAGCGATCGTGCCGTCGTTGTTGTATTTCTATGGCCTGTTCATGCAGATTGATGCCTACGCGGCGCGCAACAAACTGGAAGGTCTGCCCAAAGATGAACTGCCCAGCCTGGGCAAAGTGTTCAGGGAGGGCTGGTACTTCATTGCCGTGTTTGTGGTGCTGACGTTCATGCTGGTCTATATGCAGCGCGAGGCTACCGCGCCATTTATCGCCACTGCGGCGCTGCTCATTATCAACCAGTTCACCATGCACAAAATGAACCTGGACAAGTTCCTGCTGATGGTAGCAGCCACCGGGCGGTTGATGGCGGAACTGGCAGGTATACTGGCAGCTATCGGTCTGATCGTCGGCTCGCTTGCGGTCACCGGCATGGCTGGCACGCTGGCTAACGATCTGGTGTATCTGGCCGGTGACAATGTACTGGTGCTGCTGATCATGGGCGCACTGACCAGTTTTGTGCTGGGCATCGGCATGACAGTCACTGCCGCCTATATTTTCCTGGCTATCGTGCTGGCCCCGGCTCTGATTAATGCCGGTCTGGATCCGCTGGCCTCGCATATGTTCATCATGTACTGGGGCATGCTCAGCTTTATCACGCCACCGGTGGCGCTGGCAGCCTTTGCTGCTGCCTCGGTCGCCCAGGTCTCCGCCATGCGTGCGGGCTGGGAAGCCATGCGCCTGGGCGCAATCATTTACTTTATTCCGTTTTTCTTTGTGCTGAATCCTGCCCTGCTGTTGCAGGGTGAATTTGCCGGCATCGCGCAGAATGTGGGTACCGCACTGATCGGCGTGGCATTGATCTCGGCCGGTCTGCAGGGCTATCTGCTGGGCTTCGGTCGCATCGGTGAAGACAAACTGGGCCTGGTGTCACGCGGCTGTGTCGCCATTGCGGGCCTGGCGCTGGTGACACCGGCAGGCGGCCTGTATGGTTTCAGCCAGGTAGTCCTGATCGTGGTGTGCGCTGGTTTTCTGGCAGCGGGCCTGGGCATCACTCTGCTGCAGCGCAAGCGGCTATTACCCGTGGCCTGACTCGGCCGCCTGTGGCCTGATTCGGCCGCCTGTGACCTGACCCGGCACTTCGCCCGGTGTCAGAACCACAGCCGGTGCTCTTGGCGCTTGAGCCAGCCGACATAGCGCTTGTAGTCCGGGCACACGCGGGATACTGACTGCCAGTAGGCCGGTGAATGATTCATGTGCAGCAGGTGGCACACTTCATGGCAGATCATGTAATCAATGACGCCATCGGGCGCCAGCATGATAAGCCAGTTATACTGAATGCGCCCCTGCGCGGTGCAATGTCCCCACTTGCTGCGGGTTTTGCGAAACACCACCTCTTTGAGTTTGTGGCCAACACCCAGATGCTGCGCCAGGGCATGCGTGCGCGCTGGCAGCCAGGCTTTGGCCTGCGCCTGCAACCAGCCCTTGAAAATAGCTGCCACTTTTTCCGGACTCAGATCAGGGCCACTGATATGCAGATGCGTGGGGGTGACCTCAACCGAGCTACGCGGCGCCACGTGCAAACGAATGGTCAGGATACGTGCCTTGTACAGAATTTCGCTGCCGTCGACCAATGACAGATGCTCGGCGGCGCGTTGTACCTTTTCTTTGTGTTTGCGGCAAACCCAGGCCTGATGCCGGGACAGAAACTGCAGAATATCCCTGCGCGCGATGGTCAGGGGTGCGCGCACCTCAATGCGGTCATGACGCACATGCACGGCCAGACTTTTGCGACGACTGCGGACCAGATGACAGGGCAATGGCAATCCGTCTATCGCCAGGGTCTCATCGTCGGCCTGCGGGCGCTGATTGAACATAGATTTAAACACGGATTTGTCGTCGTAAGATCCAGTCGTCAAAGGTCAGTGTGGTGGATCCTGAGCGGTTGGACTGTAACACGAAATCCCGCATAATAGCGCCCTGCCCCCCATTGTCCAAGCAAGAGTCGAGCTTATGAGCAGCCTGTTTACCCGAATCCGCCAGGGTGATTTACCCGGCCACGTATTGTGGGACGATGGTCGCTGTTTCGCGATTCTGACCATCAAACCGATCCGGGTGGGCCATCTGCTGGTGATACCTCATGAAGAGGTGGACCATTGGGACGATATGGATGCCGGGCTCAATGCCCACGTGTTCAATGTGGCCAACACACTGTCGCGTACCCTGCGCAGCCTGTTCCCCTGCGAAAAGGTCGGCATGATGATCGCCGGTCTTGAGGTGCGTCACGCCCATATCCATCTGGTACCCATCACGGCCATCAGTGATCTGAATTTTGCCCTGGCTCAGGAACGCGACGCGGAGGCGCAACTGGGCACCGCCTGCCGTATTCGCCAGGCACTGCGCGATGCAGGTCATCAGACGATCCCCGACGAAGGTTGAACGCCCGTCCCTCAAGAGCATTGATATGAGCACTACCGGCAAGCAGCATGACAATATTTTTGCCAGCCCGCAGGCGCGATCGGACTTTGTTTTTGATGAGAAAGTGGCGGCCGTGTTTACCGACATGATCAATCGCTCGGTGCCCGGCTACGCTACCATTCTGTCCATGATCGGTGTGCTGTCCGCCCGTTACTGCACGCCCGGTTCCAATATGTATGACCTGGGCTGCTCGCTTGGCGGCGCCAGTCTTGCGATGGCGCACCAGATGCCACACCAGCACTACCACCTGTATGCCATCGACAACTCACCGGCCATGGTCACGCGACTGGAAAAAGCGCTGGCGGAGCCTGCGTCAGCAAAACTGCCGGTCACGGTTGTGTGTGAAGATGTCTGCGACACCGAGATCAGCAATGCGTCAGTGGTCGTGCTCAATTTCACACTGCAGTTTATTGCCCCCGCCAGACGCGCTGCCCTGATCCGGAAAATATACGATGGCCTGCAACCGGGCGGCATCCTTATCCTGTCAGAGAAAATACGCTTCCCGGCACCGGCCCTGAATGAGCTGTTCATCGACCTGTATCACGAATTCAAGCTGGCACGGGGTTACTCACAGCTGGAGGTCAGCCAGAAGCGTGCGGCGCTGGAGAATGTTCTGGTGCCGGAAACCATTGACGATCACAAACAACGTTTGCAGGACGCGGGGTTCCAATCCTGCGACGTCTGGTTCCAGTGTTTCAATTTTGCCTCCATGGTTGCGGTACGCTGATGTGGCATGCCCGCGATACCGAGGCTGATCAGCGACTGCGTCTGCTGTTGCAGGACACCCCGCTGGAAGCGCTCAGCGACTACGCCAGTGAAGCCTATCTGTATTCCCGCAAGCACGGCTTGACCGAACGCTGGCTCACGCTGTTCGATGAGCTGCCGGCGATACGCGCCAGCAGTATTGATCTGGCCACCCAGGTGCGTATCGGGCAGGCTGGGGACTGCACCGCAGAACAACAGGCCGTCATTGAGAAGGCTGCTCGTACCTTTATGCCCTGGCGCAAGGGGCCCTGGTCGCTGTTTGGTGTCGACATCGATACCGAGTGGCGCTCGGACATGAAATGGGACCGGCTGTTGCCGCATATTCAGCCGCTGGCTGGCCGCCGCGTGCTGGATGTGGGTTGCGGCAACGGCTATCACTGCTACCGCATGCTGGGTGAAAATGCCGACATGGTGCTGGGCGTGGATCCGCACCCGGCCTATTTTTTCCAGTACCGGTTGATGCAGCACTTTCTGCGACACCTGGCCGTGTTTGTGCTTCCCATTACGCTGGACCAGTTTCCGGACAAATCCGGTGTTTTTGACACCGTGTTTTCCATGGGTGTGCTGTACCACCGGCGTTCGCCCATAGACCATCTGTTTCAGCTGCAAAGCTGCCTGCGCGCAGGCGGCGAGCTGGTGCTCGAATCGCTGGTTGTTGATGGACCGGACGGTTATGCTCTGATGCCGGAAGACCGATATTGCCAGATGAGGAACGTCTGGTTTTTACCGTCAGTAGCCACCACTGAAAGCTGGCTGCGACGCTGTGGCTTCCGGGATGTGCGCACGGTGGACGTCAATGCCACCGACAGCCATGAACAACGGACAACATCGTGGATGCCATTTCAGTCGCTTCGTGATGGTCTGGACCCGCATAACCCGGCACTTAGTGTTGAAGGCTTGCCGGCACCGAAGCGCGCCATTACTCTGGCTACGGCACCCCCAAAACGCAACTGACGGATATTTAAAGTTTATATTGACCTGTGCTGCAAACTTGGTTCACTATAGATCTTGATGTGGGGTCAACTCTAATTAAATAGACAGCAATAAGAAATTAACCTCTGGTTAATTTAAAATAAATAACAAAAAAAATAAGGAACTGCACCCATGGCACGTCCACTTCGAATCGAATATCCCGATGCGTATTACCACGTCTCAAACTTCGCAGTCGAAGGGCAAAAAGCATTTCCCTCCGCACGTTACTATGAGGCATTCCTCCAGGCTCTTGAAGAGACCTGCCTGCGCCTGAACGTCCAGGTTCATGCGTATTCCCTGATGAAGGATCAGTACCACCTTCTGTTGAAAACACCCGAAGGCAATCTCAGCCGTTTCATGCGGCAGATTGACGGGTTGTATACGCAGTACTACCAGCGTCTGAAAAAAAGCGAAGGGTCGTTGTTCCGTGGTCGCTACAAAGCGGTTTTGGTGCAGCCTGAAAAATACCTGCTGCCGCTCTCCCGCTACATTCACCTGGGCATAAGAAAGCAGGATCTGGAAACCAATGCCTGGTCCAGCTATCTGGCGTATACCAACAAGGTCAAGCCGCAGAGCTGGCTGGTACGCGATGAGGCACTGGCCCAGATTGACGGACCGGCCAATCGTCGTTATCAGCAGTATGCCGACTATGTTCAGGCCGGCGTCGATGATGAGCTGGCGCATTTTTACGGCAAAAAGAACCTGTCCTCTGTCATGGGGGATGAGAAGTTCCGCAAATCTGCCAGCAACAAGCGCAGCGCCAGCAAACCCAGGGGTGTGTCGCGCGGTGCCAACGCCAAGTGGCGGCCCTCATGCAAAGACATCGTCAGCGCAGTGGCTGCTCACTTTAAGGTCTCGGAAGACAGCATTTATCAGGCTGCCCGCGGTCCCGGCTCCAAAAATGTCCCGCGCTGGGTTGCCATGTATCTGTGTCAGGAGCTGTCAGCGTCAACCCTGCAGACCATCGCCCGGCTGTTCAAGCTGAAACGCTATGGCACGGTATCGACCACGGTCGGCAAGCTGAAAAAGGAGTTTGAAACCGATCCGAAGCTGCTGGCATCGACCCAGAAACTGATCAAGGCGCTGAGCAAGCAGAAGTAACACGAAACAAACGGAAAACTCAGGCACACAA
This sequence comes from Pseudohongiella sp., assembly GCF_040877505.1. NCBI lineage: Bacteria > Pseudomonadati > Pseudomonadota > Gammaproteobacteria > Pseudomonadales > Pseudohongiellaceae > Pseudohongiella > Pseudohongiella sp. The sequence continues at coordinate 87,295 of NZ_JBBDNQ010000008.1, read as the reverse complement.
AAACCCGGCTTGCTGATTTGGCAAGCCGGGTTTTTTATGATTCCGAAGCGTTTGGGACGAGGCAAAAAGCCAGAGGAAGAAGTCAGCGCCGGTCAGCTGGCGGCGGCGCCAGCCAAAAACCGTCTTACTTGATCTTGGATTCTTTGTACATCACATGCTTGCGCGCCTTGGGATCGAACTTCTTGATTTCGATCTTGTCTGGCGTCGTACGCTTGTTCTTGTCAGTCGTATAGAAGTGACCGGTGCCTGCTGAGGAAACCAGTTTAATTTTATCGCGCATCGCTGCTCACCATCTGTCTGGATAGATATTTAATTTACACCGCGGGGGGTGTTTAGACCTTTATGCCATTGGCGCGGACATTGACCAATACGGCATCGATACCGTTCTTGTCGATTGTGCGCATGCCTTTTGTAGACACTTTCAGTTTCACAAAACGGTTCTCGGACTCAACCCAGAAGCGGTGTGTGTGGATATTCGGGGAAAAACGACGTCGCGTACGGTTGTTTGCGTGAGAGACGTTGTTTCCTGTAATCGGCTTCTTGCCGGTTACCATACATACATTAGCCATGACCTTGCCTCGTTACGGTTTCGTAATCTGCTCCGGGTGCTGCCGGAAAAAAAGAGCTGCGTTTTATACCAAAATAGAGCCGCTAAAACAAGCAATTTTGCTCATAACAGTCCTCTTTCGGCAAATGACACCACTTCCAAGCGTCCCACCACCACATGATCAAGCACCCGCACATCGATGGTGTTCAGGGCCAGCTTCAGGCGATTGGTAATCGCAATGTCCGCCTGGCTGGGCTCGGCCAGCCCGGACGGGTGGTTGTGGGCGAAGATGACCGCGGCCGCGTTATTATGCAGACAACGCCGGACTACTTCACGCGGATACACTGCAGCGCCATCGATAGTGCCACGGAACAACTCCTCCATGGCCACAACTCTATGCTGATTGTTGAGATAAAGACAGGCAAATACTTCCTGCTGATAGTCACCCATGCGCGCCCGCAAATAGTCGCGGGTCAGGTCCGAGTTGGTCAGCGCGTCACTTTCTGCCAGTCGTTCTCCCATATAGCGCCGTGCCAGCTCCAGCACTGCCTGAAATTGCACATACTTGCCCGGCCCCAGACCGTCTCTGCGGCAAAAATCATCAAATGTTGCTGACAGTATGCGGGTCAGGCTGCCAAAGTCACTGAGCAGCTCTCTGGCCACGTCCAGCGCGCTTTTGCCCACGATACCGGTACGCAGGAACACCGCCAGCAGCTCAGCATCAGACAGGCTGGCGGGCCCGTTCTGTAGCAGTTTTTCGCGTGGACGCTCTTTTGCAGGCCAATCCTTTATCCTCATGCTGTTTCCTCCGTGAAACAAAGCAGTGTCGCCGTTGTGCACGCCCCGGCCCGGGTCAACTCAATCTGTTATATAGCATCCCGGCGGCGGACTTGCCTTGCTGATATGACCCCAGGTTGCATAGAATGCGCCTTACGCTTACGCGCCAGGCACCCACTGGCAATTCGATGGACGCGCATTATGGACAGTGATCACAAAATGACCGCAGGCCTGGCCACGCTCGCCAACAAGCGCATCCTGCTGGGCATGACCGGTGGCATTGCAGCCTATAAATGCGCCGAACTGACCCGTTTGCTGAGCAAGGCGGGTGCTGATGTGCGCGTGGTCATGACCTCTGCTGCCACCGAATTCATCACCCCCCTGACCATGCAGGCACTGTCGGGCCACCGTGTGCACCTGGATCTGCTGGACGTTGACGCCGAAGCGGGCATGGGGCATATCGAGCTGGCACGCTGGCCCGATCTGATTGTCGTGGCCCCGGCCAGCGCCGACTTCCTGGCTAAAATGGTGGGCGGTCAGGCCGGCGATCTGCTGACCACCCTGCTGCTGGCCAGCCGTGCACCGGTGCTGCTGGCCCCGGCCATGAACCAGGCCATGTGGCTGAACCGGGCCACGCAGGACAATCTGCACAAACTGCGCGAACGCGGCTGCCATATTGCCGGCCCGGCGGAGGGCTCACAGGCCTGCGGCGACACCGGGCCCGGCCGCATGCTGGAGCCGACCGATATCGCGGCTGATTGTGCCAGACTGTTTGAGCCCGGCCTGCTCAGTGGCCTGCACCTGACCATTACCGCCGGTCCGACCCGGGAAGCCATTGATCCGGTACGCTTTATCAGCAATCACAGCTCCGGCAAGATGGGTTATGCCCTGGCTGCCGAGGCCGTGAATGCCGGCGCCTGGGTAACGCTGATCAGCGGCCCGGTCAACCTGGCGGTCCCTGATCGCGTTCACTGTATCGCGGTGACCACGGCGCAGGAAATGCTGGATGCCAGCCTGAGCAGCGCCGACAACAGCGATGTGTTCATCGGTGTGGCCGCCGTTGCCGATTACCGGGTCTCGGATACCAGCGATCACAAAATCAAAAAAACCGCCGAAACCCTGCAACTGACCCTGGTACGCAACCCCGACATCATTGGCACCCTGGCGGCGCGTGAACGACGCCCGCTGATGGTGGGGTTCGCCGCGGAAACCCAGCATATCGAACAATACGGGCGCGAAAAGCTGCACCGCAAAAAACTCGACCTGCTGTTTGCCAACGATGCCACGGCAACATTCAACAGCGATGAAATCTGTGCAACTGCACTGTGGGACCAAGACGGCTCGCAGGCGCTGGGCCCGGCCAGCAAAAACCTGGTGGCGCGCCAGATGCTGACGCTGATCGCCGAGCGCATCAAAGCGAGTCAGCACAATGCCTGAAACATCCGTGTCACCCGGGACTGTCATCTCCGACACCATGTTTCGCGCATACGACATACGCGGCATCGCAGGCAGGGATCTGACCGAAGACAGCATCTACCTTATCGGCCTGGCGATCGGCAGTTATGCCCTCGAATTCGACACTCCCCGGCTGTATTTTGGCGCCGATGCCAGGCTTTCCAGCCCTGTTCTGGCGCTGGCACTGAAGCGAGGACTTGTGGACGCCGGCTGCGACATTATCGATCTCGGAATCGTGCCAACGCCACTGATGTATTTCGCCACCCACACCGGCAACAGCACCTCGGGCGTCATGCTCACCGCAAGCCACAACCCGGCTGACTATAACGGCATCAAAATCGTACGCAGCCGGGCCTGTCTGACACCCGAACAGATCCAGAGCATACGTGAACGCTCACTGTCGATAGAAGCCGGTCTTTACCATGGCTTTTGCGGCCGAAAGGGGCGCATTACCTCTGAGGATATGGCTCAGGAGTATCTGAACAGCGTCTGTGCGAATGTGCGGCTCAAACGCCCGTTGCGGGTCGTTGTGGACTGCGGCAACGCGGTGCCCGGCGTCATCGCACCCACGCTGCTGCGCCAGCTGGGCTGTGACGTCACGGCGATTTATTGTGAACTGGATGGCCATTTTCCCAACCATCACCCTGACCCGACGGTGGCCAGCAACCTTGTCAGCCTTATCAGTGAAGTGAAATCCCGCCAGGCAGACCTTGGCATTGCCCTCGACGGGGACGGCGATCGCGTGGTTCTGGTCACGGATCAGGGTAATATTATCGACACTGATCGGCTCCTGATGCTGCTTGTTCGCGATATTTTGCCGAATTATGATCATCCCAGCGTGGTTTTTGACGTTAAATGCAGCAATCTGCTGGCGGGCGAAATTACCCGCCACGGCGGCCAGCCCATCATGAGCCGCAGCGGGCATTCCTTCATGAAGCAAATGATGCATGACACGGCTGCCGTCGTCGGCGGCGAATTCTCGGCACATATTTTTATCAAGGACCGCTGGTTCGGGTACGACGACGGGTTCTACGTTGCGGCCCGCTTCCTGGAACTGTTGGCTGCCGGCCAACTGAGCGCCGACGACATGTTAAATTCGCTACCGCAAAGCGTTGTTACCCCTGAACTGCGCATCGATGTTGATGAAGCGCTCAAGTTTGATCTGATGGAGCGTATTGCCCGGCAGGCAGACTTTCCGCAGGCACGTATCAGTCGCCTGGATGGTATCCGCGCCGATTTCAAAGATGGCTGGGGCCTGATTCGCGCTTCCAACACCACGCCTGCCCTGTTGCTTCGCTTCGAAGCCAGCAGTCGCCAGTCGCTGCAGCTTATCGTGGATGCTTTCCGTCAACTGTTGCAGCAGGTCGATCAGCAGCTGGATTTCTCAATCCAAGGTCAGTAGCTGTATACTTCGCAGCTATACGGCAAAAAATGCCCTTAAAAACAATGATTATAACAAGCCAATAGAACAAAACAGGATGACCCATGCCTCTCGACCTTGCCGCCGCCAAGAACATCGCCAATGTACTGACCGAAGCCCTGCCCTATATTCAGCAGTTCACCGGTTGCACCATCGTGGTGAAGTACGGCGGTAACGCCATGACCGATGAAACCCTGAAGAACAGCTTTGCCCGCGACATCGTGATGATGAAACTGGTGGGCATGAACCCGGTCGTGGTGCACGGTGGCGGACCACAGATTGGCTCACTGCTGGAAAAGCTCAATATCCAGTCGGAATTCATCGACGGTCAGCGTGTCACCGACAGCCAGACCATGGATGTGGTGGAAATGGTACTGGGTGGCCTGGTCAATCAGGAAATTGTGGCCCTGCTCAACAAAAACGGTGGCAAGGCCATTGGTATCACCGGCAAGGACGGCAACCTGATTCGTGCCAAAAAGCTGCTGCGCAAGAGGGCCAGTGCCGATGGCACGGAAGCCAAGATGCTGGACCTTGGCCAGGTCGGCAGTGTTGCCAAGATCAACACGGAAGTACTGCGCATGATCGAGCACAGTGATTTTATTCCCATTATTGCCCCCATCGGCGTGGACGAACACGGCGCTACCTACAACATCAATGCCGATACGGTGGCCGGCGAAATCGCCAAGGTACTGGGTGCCGAGAAACTGGTGCTGCTGACCAACATATCCGGCGTGATGAACAAGGAAGGCAGTGTGCTGACCGGTCTGACCACCGCTCAGGTCGATGATCTGATTGCCGATGGCACCATTTACGGCGGCATGTTACCCAAAATCCACTGCGCGCTGGATGCCGTCAATCACGGCGTCACCAGTGCCCACATCATCGATGGCCGGGTGGAACATGCGGTATTGCTGGAGATTTTCACGCATACGGGTGTAGGCACACTGATCAGTAATACCCGCACAACAGGAGATACGGTCTGATGAACGCTGAAACGACTGCAGGCAAGGATCAGGCTCCCGTCAACGCGGTGTCAGCCAAGGCTGCTCGCGCCGACAAAAAATTCTCACGCAAGGAGCATATCCTGCAGGCCCTGGCGCAGATGCTGGAGTCCGGGCCGGGCGCGCGTATTACTACGGCAGCGCTGGCGCGCGAAGTGGGTGTTTCGGAAGCGGCCCTGTATCGGCACTTCCCCAGCAAGGCACGGATGTTCGAAGGCCTGATCAAGTTCATCGAAGACACGCTGTTTATCCGTATTAACCGCATCCTGCAGGACGAACTGAGCACCGTAGAGCGCTGCGAAAAAATCCTGACACTGCTGCTGACCTTCGCCGAGAAGAACCCGGGCATGACGCGCCTGATGACCGGCGATGCGCTGGCGGGTGAAACCGAACGCCTGCGCGTGCGGATCAGCCAGATGTTTGATCGCCTGGAGGCCCAGTTAAAACAGATATTGCGCGAAGCACAGATTCGCGAAGGCCTGAAACCCAGAGTATCCCCAGCGGTATTGGCGAGCCTGCTCCTCGCCACCGCCGAGGGCCGGCTGATGCAGTTTGTCCGTAGCGAATTCAAACGCCCGCCTACTGAACACTGGGATGAGCAATGGGCGTTTTTAGCACAGAATATGCTGCAGCCCTTTACCGAGGCGGTGTAGTCAGGAGATTCGTCGATCAGACGCCGTAACGTTGCCGGTACTGGCGCACCAGACGCAAATGTTCTCCCACACCATCATATTCCTGCATTTTCAGGTAATCGATGATCTGCGTGAGGTTGATCAGGCTGACCACGGGAATACGGTAGTCGCGTTCGATTTCCTGAATCGCCGACAGCTCCCCCTGGCCTCTCTCCTGACGGTCAAGCGCCACCAGAATACCGGCCGGGGTAGCACCGGTCTCTTTCATCAGCGCCATGACTTCGCGCACAGCGGTACCGGCCGTGATCACGTCATCAACGATCAGCACCCGTCCCTGTAAGGGCGCGCCTACGGTGAGGCCGCCCTCACCATGGTCTTTGACTTCCTTGCGATTAAAACAGTACGGCTTATTGACCTGATGCTCGGTGGCCAGCGCCGCCGCCGTCACTGCAACCAGAGGAATGCCCTTGTAGGCCGGCCCGAACAGCAGATCATAATCCAGCCCTCGCATCTGTAGTGCAGTGGCATAACTGCTGCCCAGGAAGGCCAGCGCTTCACCGGTATTGAACAGGCCCGCGTTGAAAAAGTAAGGACTTACTCTTCCGGACTTAAGCGTAAATTCACCAAAACACAGGATATTGTGTTCAATCGCGTATTCAATGAAACGCGCTTGATAGGCCTGCAGAGTCATCAGATTATCCTCGTGTTTATTCGTTACGGTGTCTGCTGGTGATTCTCTGACATGACGGATCAGACCAGGCCGAGCACCTGTTTCTGTTTCACCACCAGTTCCGCGATGCCTTTCTGTGCAAGTGAAATCATCTGCTGCAATTGCTCAAAGTCGTAGTCTCCGTTTTCCGCCGTGCCCTGCACTTCGATAAAACGGCCAGCCTCATTCATCACCACGTTCATGTCGGTTTCTGCGGTAGAATCTTCAGCGTAGTCCAGATCCAGTACCGGCACGCCCTGATACATGCCCACGGAGACTGAACCAATCAGCTGCTTGATGGGGTTCTGTTTGATGGCTTTTTTGGCCAGCAGAAAGTTGACCGCATCATAAAGAGCGACGCAACCACCGGTAATCGATGCCGTGCGGGTACCCCCGTCTGCCTGAATGACATCACAGTCCAGCTTGATGGTGTTCTCACCCAGCAGTTTCATGTCCAGGGCGGCGCGCAGGGAACGGCCGATAAGACGCTGGATTTCCTGGGTACGACCACTTTGTTTGCCACGTGCCGCTTCCCGGTCCATGCGCGAGCCGGTGGAGCGCGGCAGCATGCCGTATTCTGCCGTCACCCAGCCAGTGCCGCTGCCCTTGAGAAAGCGCGGTACGGACTCTTCCACGCTGGCGGTGCAGATCACCTTGGTATCACCGAACTCCACCAGCACCGAGCCTTCCGCGTGTTTGGTGTATTGCCGGGTCAGTTTGATATCCCGCAACTGGTCGAGCTGGCGCAGGCTGGGACGGGTGATAGTGGCTGTGTTGTTGGTGTCTGGCATGGAACCTCAATATCGTTTTCTCGAAAATGGGCGGTGATTATCCCGCATTCACCTGATTATTTCATCTCCGCACGCTCGCCTGAGGGTCAAAACCACGAATATTGTCCGGTTGTCACATGATCCCGCGGTTTGCGTTACACTTGCCCGCTCACATCAGTAACACACGGCTCCCGGCGGCATCAGAACGTGGCGGGTGGCTGCAAATACCGGCAATACGTTTTTCGGGGGTCCAATGGTAGCAAGCATGACAGCTTTCGCGCGGAAGCAGGCCGAGTATGACTGGGGCACACTGGTCTGGGAGATCCGCTCGGTCAACCACCGCTATCTCGAGCCGGGCATTCGTATCCCTGATCTGCTCAAACCGATTGAACCGGCCGTGCGCGATGCGCTGCGCAAAACCATCAGTCGCGGCAAGGTTGATTGCCAGGTGCGTTTCCAGACCCGGCATACCGATGCTGGCACTGAAGAGTTGAACATGGCGCTGGTAGAAAAACTCACGGTGTTGAGCCAGCAGGTTACTGCGCTGAGCGCCAGCGCCGCCCCCCTGAGTGCTGCCGATATATTGCGCTGGCCCGGCGCCCTGCAGGAAGCAGAGATAGACACGGACGCCATGCAAAGTGATGCCCTGGCACTGCTTGGCGAAACCTTGAGTGATTTCACCCTGGCCCGTCGGCGTGAAGGTGAGGAAATGCGGCAGATGATTCAGCAACGGCTCGATGCTATACGCAGTATCGTGTTGTCGATTCGCGAACGACTGCCGGACATACTGGCAAAACAGCAGGAAACCACGCGGGCAAAACTGGCGACCTTCCAGATTGAACTGGACCCGGCCCGACTGGAACAGGAAGTTGTGCTGCTGGCACAAAAGTCCGATGTTGACGAAGAGCTGGATCGCCTCACCACCCACCTGGGCGAAGTCGAACGGGTGCTGGGCGCGCACGAACCGATAGGTCGGCGCCTGGACTTCCTGATGCAGGAGCTTAATCGCGAGGCCAACACACTGTCATCCAAGTCGATTGTGGCGGAGACGACGCTGAATGCGGTGGAGCTGAAGGTGCTGATTGAGCAGATGCGGGAGCAGATCCAGAATATCGAATAGACATCCCAGGGCTGCCATATTCTACATACCGGCAATAAACCGCTCTGATTCAGCAATCGCCTGCTGCATGGCTTCCACCAGCTCATCGACATCAGCGTTGATGACCGCAAGCTCACCGCGAAGCGATGCGACGGCCCGTGAGTTCAGGTTGTGGCGCAGATACAGCACGTTGTCGCGCAGGTTATCCAGCACCGGGTCAAGACTCTGTTCAGCGCGATTCATGGCATCGACGAGCCGGGCATAACGTTGCCGGGTTTCGCGCAGTTGCTGTTCGCTGTCGCGGCGCAGGTTCTGGTTGGTGTACAGGTCCAGCTCATCATCCCATTCATCAAACAGATCTTCGGCGACGGTTTCTACCGCCCGGATACGATCGCGGATACGCGCGGCAGCTTCTTCACTGCGCTGGAACTCGCTGTCCAACCGGTTGTACACCACTTCCAGGTCGCCACCGTCAAAGTCGACAACGCTGCGGAATTGCTCCAACGCATTCACAAACTGCTCCTGCCCGTCTTGCTGGGCATCCTGGGCCTCTTCCACGCGGTCCGCCAGAATGTCACGCTTTTCGATACCAAAGCGTTCCATGGCACCGTAATAAGCACTCTGGCAGGCCGGCAAACCCAGCACCAGCAAACAACATAGCAAATAGCGTCCTGTCATATCCGTTCTCTCCGTCTGTCGCCAACATTGGGACTGCCGCCAGTTTAGCACTCACTGCCCACGGATGTTAAAAATGTGCTTGACCTTGCCACCATGGCAAGGTTGAGACTAGGCTGGTGGGGCAAATCCCCCGGGAGATACCAACATGAACATCAGTGACGCGGCCCGCCTGAGCGGGCTCAGCAACAAGATGGTAAGGCACTACGAATCCGTCGGGCTGATAAATCCGCCGGCACGCAGCCAGGCCGGCTATCGACAGTACTCACAGAACAATGTCGACGAACTTGCCTTTATCGCTCACGCCCGCACCCTGGGTTTTTCCATCGCGCAGATCAGTGATCTGCTGAGCCTGCGCCACGATCCGCATCGCGCCAGCCGCGAAGTCAAAGCGGTGGCGCAGCGGCATCTGCAAGAGCTGGAGGACAAAATGCAGGAACTCCGACGCATGAAAACACTGCTGCAGGACATGATTGCCAAATGCCCCGGCGATGACGATCCGCATTGCGCCATTTTGCAGGAGCTTGAGGTGCCCGACACAGCTGTGCCGGGCAAATCTGTGTCAGACCCGGAGAGAACATCATGAGTCACAAAACCCTGCAACTGGACATCGAGGGCATGAGCTGTGCCTCCTGCGTCGGACGGGTGGAGCAGGCCCTGCTGAAAACACCGGGCGTGAGCAGCGCATCGGTCAATCTGGCAACGGAACAGGCCCAGGTGATGGTAGACAACACTACCGCACCGGAGAGTCTGCTGGCCGCGCTGGATAAAGCCGGTTATCCCGGACGCCTGCATGAGGACAATAACAGTGGCGCGGCGGAGACGGAGCGACAGGAGAAAAAGGTGCAGGAACAAGTGGCATTGTTGCGGGCATTTTTAATCGCGGCCGCCCTGACCCTGCCGGTGTTTGTGCTGGAGATGGGTAGCCACCTGATCCCGGCCTTTCATCACTGGGTCATGCAGAACATAGGTCAGACCAACAGCTGGATCCTGCAGTTTGTGTTGACCTCTCTGGTTCTGTTTGGCCCCGGTTTCCGTTTCCTGCGTGTTGGCATCCCGGCACTGTTGAAAGCCGCACCAGAGATGAACTCACTGGTCGCGCTGGGCACATTGTCTGCCTGGGGCTATTCAGTTGTGGTCCTGATTGATGCCGCGATGCCAGGCAGTGGTCTGCTGCCCGCTGGTACACAGAATGTCTATTTCGAGGCCGCCGCTGTTATCGTTACCCTGATTCTGCTGGGGCGGTTGCTGGAAGCACGCGCCAAAGGCCGTACCGGCGATGCCATCAAAAGGTTGATGGGACTGCAGCCAAAAACGGCAACCATCGAACGCAATGGCGAAACCATCGAGATCCCACTGGACAAGGTGCAGCTCGGCGACCTGCTGCATCTGCGCCCGGGCGAACGTGTGGCCGTTGACGGCGAGGTGGTGTCCGGCGACAGTTACATTGATGAGTCCATGCTCACCGGCGAGCCGATTCCCGTGGCCAAGTCAGTCGGCGCCGAAGTCGTGGGCGGCAGCATCAACAAGAACGGCAGCCTGGTTTTTCGTGCCACACGGATCGGCAAAGATACGCTGCTGTCACGCATAGTACGTATGGTGGAAGATGCACAAAGCGCCAAGTTGCCCATTCAAGGTGTGGTCGACAGGGTCACTGCCATTTTTGTACCGATTGTCATCGTCATGGCGGCGCTGACTTTTTTATTTTGGTTAACGTTTGGGCCCTCGCCGGCCCTGACTTTCGCCCTCATCAATGCCGTGGCGGTGCTGATCATCGCCTGTCCCTGCGCCATGGGGCTGGCCACGCCAACCTCCATCATGGTGGGCACCGGCCGCGCTGCCGAACTGGGGGTACTGTTTCGCAAAGGCGATGCGCTGCAGACCCTGCGTGACTGCCAGGTCATCGCGCTGGACAAAACCGGCACACTGACCGAGGGCAAACCAGTGCTCAGTGATTTTTTGGTCCAGGACGGTTTTGATCACGACGAGGTACTGCAACTGCTTGCGTCAGTGGAACAGCATTCGGAACACCCGATAGCACAGGCGATAGTCACTGCCGCCAGGGAAAAATCATTGTCGCTGCGTGAGACCGAACAGTATGAAACCATTCCCGGAATGGGTGTGTCCGCCAGCATCAATGGCAGGAAGATCGATATCGGCGCCGACCGTCTGATAACAGAAAAGTCCATCTCACTGGCTGCCGTGCGCGACATCGCTGACAGACTCGCAGGGCAAGGAAAATCACCTTTATACGCTGTCATCAACAACCAGCTTGCCGCTGTCATTGCAGTGGCTGACACGCTCAAAACCTCGACGCCGGATGCCATCAAGGCCTTCCATGATCTGGGCCTGAAGGTGGCAATGATCACAGGTGACAATCAGCGCACCGCTGATGCCATCGCCGGGCAGATTGGCATTGATGATGTTGTTGCCGGTGTCATGCCTGATGGCAAGGTGGCCGCAATCAGGAAGTTGCGCGAGCAGTACGGCGCCATCGCTTTTGTGGGCGACGGTATCAACGATGCCCCGGCACTGGCCGAGGCGGACATTGGCATCGCCGTGGGCACCGGGACTGACATCGCCATCGAATCATCGGATGTGGTGCTGATGAGTGGCGACCTGCAGGGCGTGGTTAATGCGCTCGCGGTCAGCCGCGCCACGCTGCGCAATATCAAACAGAATCTGTTCTGGGCGTTTGCCTACAATGCGGCGCTGATTCCGGTGGCTGCGGGCGTGCTGTATCCGGCGACCGGGTTGCTGTTGTCACCCATGCTGGCGGCCGGCGCCATGGCCATGTCCAGCGTGTTTGTGGTGACCAACGCCCTGCGTTTGCGACGGCTGACATTGACGGGCTGAGCTGCAGCCCACTTTGCCTCGCGCTCAGCGTCAGCAACCAAGCTGACGAAAAGTGACATTGATGCGGGCGCGTCCGGTCAACGCATGTTCACCATCCTTGAGCGGCGCCACCCCGTGAAAGCGCAGTCGATCTTCGCCGCCCCAGACCACAACGTCGCCATGGCGCAGCATGATACGCTGGGTTTTACCGACACGTTGCTGGCCGCCCCAGATAAAGGTGGCCGGCAGGCCCAGGGAAAATGACACAATGGGCGCTGACAGATTTTTTTCATCCCTGTCCTGATGCAAGCCCATGCGCGCGCCAGGTTGATAATGGTTGATCAGGCAGACCGTGGGTGCAAAGTCAGCATAACCGCAGCGCTGCGCAGCCTCCTGTGCCAGCAGTCGAAGTTTTGGTGGCATGGCCGGCCATGGTTTTGACGACAGCGGATCAATCGTCTGGTAGCGATAGCCGGTATGGTCTGACACCCAGCCTTTCTCTCCACAGTTGGACATGGCCACTGACATGGTTTTGCCGCCGGGTGTGACCAGATGCCGATACGGTGCCTGCGCCACCACGCTGGCGATATCCGCCATCACGCTGTCTGCTTCGGCAACCAGAAACCCGTGCAACCAGTGTGTCCCCGGCCCAAGCTGCTCGCGCCAGCCATCGGCGGGGTCTTCGATATCAAACAGATCCTGCATTGACAACCTGTATTGTTGAGTCGTTTCCGGGCAGATTTCATGTAGTATAGAAGCGCGGGAGCTAAAGAGACACCACCAATGACCAGAGATTTGTTGCCATCGTCGCTGCGGCGCTTGATGCTGCTTCCGGATAAACGTGACGCAGATTTGCTGTTATGGCGCATCAGTATATTGCGCAGCATCCAGCTTGCCACGCTGATACTGGGATCCCTGACCATGCTGGCGCACACCCTGTTTCCCATCCCGGATCAGGTGATGATACTGCTGGTCGACGCCGTCACTCTGTTGTGTCTTGCAGTACTGACTTTTTTGCCACGATTGAGTCACGAAACCCGGGCCTGGCTGTTTCTGGCCCTTACCTATTGTTTCTGGCTCTGGATGTTCAGCATTGTTGGCGTTGTCAGCATTGTTTATCTGCTAAGCGTTCCCTTGTTTGCTGCCATGCTGATAGGGCTGCGGGCGGGCGTGATCATGCTCGCGCTGAGCTGTATCAGCCTGTTTACTATGGGGATGGCCTATTTTCCCGGATTTGTAATAGGCAACGCAGTCGATCTGTCACCTTTGCAAACCTGGTCGATGATGCTGATCAATTTTGCCTTCTGCGCCGGTTTGCTCACCGTCAGTTGTGGCGTACTGCTCAATCGCCTGGAACTGGCGTTGACGCTGCGCCAACAGTCAGAGGAAAGATCGCAAACGCTGACCCAGCATCTGCAGCAAATGGAAAAATTGCAGGCGGTGGGTACGCTGGCCAGCGGCGTGGCGCATGATTTCAACAATATCCTGACCATTGTCATGTCGCTGACCGAGTCGATAAAAGACAAACAACGCAACAGCGCTGCTACCGAACAACTGGATCAGATTCTGCTGGCAAGCGATCGCGGGCGGGACATCGTGCGTCAGTTGCTGATGTTCAGTCGACAGTCGCTGCCCGATCGCAAACTGATAGACCTGAATGTTGTACTCGAACAAATGGAGCCATTGTTGCGCGCACAAATGTCGGCAGGCACGCAGTTCAGGCTGCTGACTGCAGATACCGCAGGATCACTGTACGTGCATGCCAACGCGTCGGAGATTCAGCAGGTGATGATGAACCTGACCAGCAATGCAGTCATGGCGCTGAACACGGACGATGGGGCAGAGTCTGGGGCAGATGATAGACCGGAAGGTGAAACAAACAACAAATACAGACCTGAAATAGATGTCACAGTCCGGATTCTGCAACATGATGACCCCTTGTTAACAAAACTGTCCCTGAACAAAAAGAAACACTACGTCAGTGTTGCCGTCAGCGACAATGGTGTTGGCATTCCGGCTGCCGTCATCAGCCGCTTGTTTGAACCCTTTTTTACCACGCGCGAACCGGGTGAAGGCACCGGCCTGGGTCTGGCCAGCAGCCATGGCATCATCAGTTCACTGAACGGAGGCATTACGGTGGACTCGAAGACCGGTCGCGGCAGCGTTTTCACCTTTGTTCTGCCACTCGCGGAGGCGAATGCGGCATCTTCCGCGCCTGCTGCAGAAACCGGGCCAGTGACATCGTCGCGCGCCGCTGAGCAGACGCCACTGTTGCTGGTGGACGATGAACCGCTGATCCTGACAACGGTCCGCATGATGCTGGAAAATGCCGGGTATCCGGTGACTGCAGTTGGCAGTGCGGCTGAGGCACGTGCTGCCATGGCCGAAACCGATTTTTCGCTGATCATCACGGATTATTCCATGCCAGGCGAAAACGGCGTAGCACTCATCCACCACGCCCGCGCGCTCAAGCCTGATATTCCTGTCATACTGGTCAGCGGGCTGGGACATATCGATGAGCTGGGTGAGGACATGGTACCCAGTATTTTCATGCTGCCCAAACCCTATAAGAAACAGGTTTTGCTGAACGCTATCGCCCGCCTGTTATAGTATCCATTTCGGAGCAACGTTGTCTGCCATGAGCCAAACGCTGACATTTGAATCTGGCCCTGAGCCTTGTCTGCGACTGCACGGCGACTGGACGCTGCCGAACTACCGGCAGCTGCGCTCACACCATGTTGAGACTCCCGGGGATGTGCAACGCCTGGATGCTCAGGAGCTGACGGCACTTGATACTGCCGGTGCAACAGTGCTGCTGCAGTTGCTGGGTGCAGAGCGTCTGTGCCATCTGGCACCCCACGCCTCCGGCCTGTCCGCGGAACGTCGGGCCTTGTTGCTGGCCGTCGCCAGCGCCATGGCCGCCCAGCACAGCGATCAGCCGGATCGCCGCTATCGCTTCGGCGACGGACTCGCCCGACTGGGTGCCCAGGTGCTGAGCGGCTGGCAACAATTGATGGCGTTCCTGAATTTCCTCGGTCTCACCCTGGTGACATTGGCTGCCTTGATGCCCCGGCCATGGCGCTGGCGAATGACGGCGCTGGTGGCACAGATGCATCAGGCGGGTCTGAATGCCGTGCCCATTGTTGCCGTGCTCAACTTTCTGGTGGGTGCCGTGGTCGCCTTCCTCGGCGCCACCGTGCTCACCGAATTTGGTGCTACCATTTACACCGTCGATCTGGTGGCATATGCCTTCATGCGGGAACTGGGTGTGCTGCTGGCGGCCATCCTGCTGGCCGGGCGCACAGCCAGCGCATTTACCGCACAAATTGGCTCCATGAAGGTCAACGAGGAACTGGACGCATTAAAAGTGCATGGCATGAGTGCCATCGAGATGCTGGTGATTCCCCGGCTACTGGCCCTGCTGATCACCCTGCCGCTGCTTGCTTTTGTCGCCATATTGGCAGGCATCGCCGGTGGCGCAGTGGTTTCCGTATTGACGCTGGACATCAGTCTGACGCGCTACGTTGCGATTGTGCAGGAAGTGCCGGTAAAACATCTGTTGCTGGGCCTTGGCAAAGCCCCATTTTTTGCCGTGCTGATCGCCCTGATTGGTTGTCTGGAAGGTTTCAAGGTTGCCGGCAGTGCGCAGTCACTGGGTGAGCACACAACCTCGGCAGTCGTACAGTCGATCTTTGTGGTCATTCTGGTGAATGCCATCGCGGCGTTATTCTATATGGAGATGGGCTGGTGACGTCAGGGGAAGCCATCATCCGGGTACGCGGGTTGTGCAATCAGTTCGGCAGCAATGTCGTGCATCAGGATCTTGATCTGGATGTCTACCGTGGTGAGATTCTCGGTGTGGTGGGCGGCTCCGGTACGGGCAAGTCGGTATTATTGCGCTCTATCGTGGGACTCATGACGCCAGCGGCCGGTGAGGTCAATCTGTTTGGGGACAACATGCTGACGCTTCCTGCCGCTGATCGGGCGGCCATGGAACAACGTGTGGGCGTGTTGTTCCAGCAAGGCGCCCTGTTTTCATCGCTGACAGTGCTGGAAAACATTTCCCTGCCACTGATCGAGCATGCCGGACTGACTCGCACTGAAGCGGGTGAAATCGCCCGCGTCAAAATTGCGCTGACCGGACTCGCCGCCCATGCTGCTGATCTGTACCCTTCGGATTTGTCCGGCGGCATGATAAAACGGGCCTCGCTGGCCAGAGCGCTGGCCCTTGATCCTGACATACTGTTTCTGGACGAACCGACGGCCGGCCTTGACCCGATAGGCGCGGCGGCATTCGACCAGTTACTTAAAACCCTGCGCGATGCATTCAACCTGACGGTTTTTCTGGTCACACATGATCTGGATACCCTGTACACTGCCTGTGACCGGGTCGCCGTGTTATCACAGAAAAAAGTGCTGGTGGCGGACACGCTGGCGGTCGTTGCCGATACCGATGATCCCTGGATTCATGACTATTTTCAGGGCCCCCGGGGGCGCGCCGCGTCACAGGCGAATGATCGCATCAAGGCATGACACAGACTTTCACTGACGAACCTGATTTTGGAGACTTGTAAATGGAGACCCGGGCGCACCACATCCTGATAGGTCTGTTCACGCTGATCGCCGGCGCTGCCATTCTGCTGTTTGTGTTATGGATGACAAAATACGGTGATGACCGCAACTATCAGACCTTCGATATTGTGTTTCGCGAAGCCGTCAGCGGGCTCAGTGTTGGCAGCGCCGTGCAGTACAATGGCATTGGCGTCGGCGAAGTGGAATCGCTGACGCTGGACCCCGATGATCCTCGCCAGGTGTGGGCACGGGTGCGCGTGGTCGGCACCACGCCGATCAAGACAGACACACAGGCGCGCCTGACGCTCCTGAATATCACCGGTGCCTCCGGTATTGAACTGAGTGAAGGCACCCCCGAAAGCCCATTGCTGACATCGGGACAGGGCGGCGTGGCAGTGATCGTTGCCGAACCCTCGTCACTGGCGCGTCTGCGCGGTGACAGCGAAGAACTGATACTCAGCGTTACCACTTTGCTGGACAGCGCCAACCGTCTGTTGTCAGAAGAGAATGCTGCCTACATCACCCGGGTACTGGATAATCTGGATACCGTAACCACGGCGCTGGCGCAGGAACAGGACACCTTGCGGGAGGGGTTGCAAAGCCTGATCACTGCCGGCCAGGACGTCAGCGGCCTGATCGCGCGCTTTGACCAGCAAACGTCTGACTACGCCGAGCCGCTGCTGGCCAGCGCGGTGCAGAGCATGAACAACATTGAGCAGATGAGTCAGCGCCTGGACACCTTGCTGAGCGAAAACTCACAGGCACTGGCCACCGGCATGCAGAGTCTTAATGAACTCGACCCCGCCATGAGGGATCTGCGCGATACCATGAACAGTTTCAGTGACATCGTTAACCGCCTGGAAGCCGATCCCACCGGATTTGTGCTCGGCGGCGACAATATCAGGGAGTTCACGCCATGATCATACGCCTGCTGCCGGTCCTGGTTTTACTATCAGGCACCATCGCCCTGAGTGCCTGTCAGATCCTGCCGCAACGACCCGAAGTGGCACTCTATCAATTGCCGCCCTCGTCCATAGAGGCCGGCCCGGGCGCTTCCGGGGCCACTGTCAGCAGCCTGCGTCTGGACCGCCCCGGCACCAGCGACGCTCTGGGTAGCAACCGGGTACTGGTGCTGGCGGCCGACAACAGTTTTGAGGCCTATCCCGGTGCACGCTGGTCTGCGCCGGTGCCCGTGTTATGGCGCGACTGGTTGCTGGATGCCTTCTGGCGTGATGGCTCTATTGATCAGCTCAGTGTGTCCGCTGACGGACTGCAGGCACAACTGGAACTGGGGGGCATGCTGAGGGCTTTCCATACCGAGTACCGACATGGCAGCACCGAGGCACTGATCCGGTATGACGCTTTGCTGATTGACACCCGGACGCGTAAAATTGTGGCCAGTCAGCGCTTCGATGCCCGGGAGCCAGCCGGAGCCAACGATGCCGAAGCCGCCGTTCACGCCCTCGGCGTGGCAGCCGACAGGCTGGCAGAAGAGCTTATCCGCTGGGTTGTGACGACCACGCCCTGAGCGCCGCCATGAATTTGCAACAGGAGACATCCGCATGACCATAAGTACGGGGATCAATGGCTTTGGCCGCATGGGCAGGCTGACACTGCGCGCCGCCTGGGACAGAGGCCTGCTCAAGTTTACCCATATCAATGATCCTGCAGGTGATGCAGCGACACTGGCGCATCTGCTGAACTTTGACTCCGTGCATGGTCGCTGGCATCACGAAGCCAGCGCGGAAATCGGATCCGATGGCGAGTTTATCGTGATTGAAGGTCAGCGTATCCGGGTCACCCGCAATACCAAAATTGCCGACACCGACTGGTCCGCCTGCCAGATTGTGATCGAAGCGTCCGGCAAAATGAAAACCAAAGCGGTGCTGCAGGATTACCTGAACCAGGGTGTAACGCGGGTTGTGGTGACCGCGCCGGTCAAGGAGGAAGGTGTCCTCAATGTGGTCATGGGCGTCAATGACAAAGACTACGACCCGGCACAGCACAAGATTGTGACCGCTACCTCATGCACAACAAACTGTCTGGCCCCGGTAGTCAAGGTGATTCACGAAGCCCTGGGCATCAAACATGGCTCCATGACCACCATTCATTCCGTTACCAATACCCAGACCATTCTGGACGCGCCACTCAAGGATCCGCGTCGCTCGCGTGCCTGCAGCCTGAGCCTGATTCCAACCACCACCGGCTCGGCGACGGCGATCACGCATATTTTTCCGGAGTTAAAAGGCAAACTGAACGGCCATGCGGTCCGGGTACCGCTGTCCAATGCATCGCTGACCGACTGCGTGTTTGAAGTTTCCAGATCAACCACTGTCGATGAGGTCAATGCCTTGCTCAAAACGGCGGCGGCCGGGCCCTTGAAAAACATTCTGGGTTACGAAGAAAGACCGCTGGTATCCATCGACTACAAGACCGACCCGCGTTCCAGCATCATTGATGCCCTGTCCACCATGGTGATCAATGGCACTCAGGTGAAAATCTACGCCTGGTATGACAATGAATGGGGTTATGCCAATCGCACAGCAGAACTCGCCGAACGTGTTGGTCTGATGGATCAGCCAGCGTAACGGCCCGGGATACAACCCATGCTTGCCAATCTGTCCACTGACATAAAACAGTACCTGGTTGTCACCGGCAACTACTGGGCGTTTACCCTGACTGATGGCGCCCTGCGCATGCTGGTGGTGCTGCACTTCAACAGCCTGGGTTACAGCCCATTGCAGATCGCCATGCTGTTTTTGTTCTACGAAATTTTTGGTGTCATTACCAATCTGTGCGGCGGCTGGCTGGGCGCTCGTATTGGCCTGAATCGCACCATGAATGCCGGGCTGTTTCTGCAGATACTGGCGCTGAGCATGCTGTTGGTGCCCGCCGCCATGCTGACCGTGCCCTGGGTGATGGCGGCGCAGGCGTTGTCCGGTATTGCCAAGGATCTGAATAAAATGAGCGCCAAAAGCGCCATCAAGATGCTGGTGCCCGCTGATGCGCAACGCAGTCTGTACAAATGGGTGGCCCTGCTGACCGGCTCCAAAAATGCATTAAAGGGTGTGGGGTTTTTCCTGGGAGGTGCGCTGCTGACCGTTGCCGGTTTTGCCGGTGCCGTGCTGATCATGGCTACAGGTTTGCTGCTGGTGTTTTTATCCAGCCTGCTGCTGTTGAAAAAGGATCTGGGCCGCGCCTCACTGAAACCAAAGTTCCGTGATGTTTTTTCCAAAAGCCCGGCCATCAACTACCTGTCCGCCGCGCGGCTGTTTTTGTTCAGTGCGCGTGATGTCTGGTTTGTGGTGGCGCTGCCGGTTTATTTGTCCCAGACACTTAACTGGGATCACTGGCAGACCGGCGGTTTTCTGGCCGCCTGGGTGATTGCCTATGGCATCGTGCAAGCACTGGCACCGCGCCTGACCGGCATCAGCAGTGAGGCACCCGATGGGCGCAGTGCCTTGCGCTGGGCTATTCTGCTGGCGGCTGTTCCCGCCCTGATTGCGCTGGGGCTGGGCATTGATCCGGGCAGTGCATTCAGCCCGGCGACTGTACTGATAAGTGGCTTGATGATTTTTGGTGTGGTGTTCGCAATCAACTCGGCGCTGCACAGCTATCTGATCGTCAGTTATGCCCGCGACGATGGGGTATCACTGGATGTCGGTTTTTATTACATGGCCAATGCCATGGGTCGGTTGCTGGGGACGGTGCTGTCCGGCTGGGTTTTCCAGACAGCGGGTCTGGCCGCTTGCCTGTGGATTTCCTGCGCCATGATTGCGCTGACAGCGCTGATCTCGATAAAACTGCCACGGCACGCTCAGGGTCTGAGTTCGTAAACCCGGAAGCCGTCTTCGGCCAGCAACAGACGACATGCGGAGAAATATTTCTCTGCATGTTTTTCCAGTGGCACAAATTGATTCACCACAAAAATCGCGCGTGTGCTGCGACGACTCAAACGTGACGCGGCGGCGAGGAATTTTTCTGTCAGAGTATCACTGACAGCGAAACCCTGATGAAAGGGCGGGTTGCACAGAATAAGGTCAAAACGGCCACGAATATTACTGGCGCAATCATCGGCCACGCAATCAACCGTCAAACCATGGTCAGCAAAGTTCGTTCGCGCGGCTTCGACAGCCGCAATATTGTTGTCCGTGGCACAGCGGGTTTCCACGTCCCAGTCGCGGGTTGCCAGCATCAGATAGCCCCAGCCACACCCCAGGTCGAGCACGCTGCTCACCGATTTCATGTAGCGCCTAATGGTTGGCAGCACGGTGGTCAACAGCTCACTGCCACGGTCAACTTTCTCCCAGCCAAACACGCCCGGCTTTGACTGGAAAGTGATTTCTTTGTGTTGCACCTGGCGCAGTGTACCGTAGTGATTGCTGGGCAACATCTGCTCATCGCTCAGGTTTGCGGGACGGGTGAAACTGGCCAGATAACTGTTACCGAGCTTTTGGGTATTGTTCTTTTGGCCGTACGTTTGTGCAGCATTTTTTGCAATAGACTTTAAACCGTCCTGTTTATTGCCAATAATGAACAGTTCACCGTCATCGCTCAACTGCCTGATGGCCTGATTGATGCAGTGATGAACCAGCATTTTTTCTTTTGAAATGCGATACACAATACGCTGATAGGAACCCAGGCCGGAAAAATCGAAATCGCAGAGCAGGGTGGTAACACCTTTCGCTTGCAGATCTGCACTGATGTCATAGCGATTGGTCACCGCCGTTATCGATGCGGCACCCGGCACCGTCATCAGAGATGCAACCGGAAGGTTCTCGTCTACCAGCCACAAGGTATTCCCGGACTGCTGTGTCGGTGCCAACAGCTGCAGTACCAATGCCAGATTCTGGTCTTTTTCGGGCAAACCACTCAAGAGGCAACACCTTTGACTTCGTCAGGACTCAACTCACGGTACTCCCCCGGTGCCAGCGATGCATCAAGAGTGATGCCTCCAATTCTGACCCGATGCAGCTGTTCGACATACCGTCCACACGCAGCAAACATACGCCTGACCTGATGGTAACGGCCTTCCCCTATGCTGACTTCCACCCGAGGGCCTGCAATTGGTTTGAGCACAGCGGGTTTTGTCGGTTTGACTTCATTGCGCAAACTGAAACCCTGGGCAAAGCGTTGCACGATGGCATCGTCAATGGGACCATCAAGATCAGCAATGTAAGTCTTCATGCACTCGCGTCGTGGCGAAATCACGCTGTGTATCCATTGGCCATCGTCACTTAACAACACCAGTCCGGTGGTATCCTTGTCGAGCCTGCCGGCGATGGTCAGATCAACGCCTTCATCGCCCATCAGGTCAAGCACGGTCGGGTAGTCACCGTCTGCTGTGGCGCAAACGTAACCTTCTGGTTTGTGCAACATGAAGTAGCGCGGGCCGGGTATGGTCACGACGCCCCCGTCGAGCATGACGGAATCGTCCGCCGCGATGCTGAGCGAGGCGCTTTTTACGACATCTCCGTTGACCAGAACGCGTTTCGACCTGATAGCCCGACGGGCCAGTTCACGGGACAGTTCGGTGGCATGACCCAGGAATTTATCCAGGCGCATAGGGAATTTGACAGAAGACATTGGCTAGGGCTTGTATGAAAGAGGTAAGGTGACAGTTGAGTGCTAGCATAGCAGGCGATGCATACGGCAACAAACCTGAGTGACCCAATCGAGCCAATTCGCCTCGGGATTCGTATACACTCATCATCACCCCCCCGTTTACGAGGTATCCAGTGTTGACAGTGCTCCCGCTTAACCGTCATTCAGTCCGGCTTGCCGTACTGCGCAAATTTACCGCTTTTGCTACTGTTCTGATCGGCCTGCACAGCCAGGCCGGGGCACAGACGATGGATAAGGCGAGCATTCTTGATGCACTGAACCCTGAGCAACTCGATCAACAGGCCGGCACCCTGCCCAGGCTGCACAGTCTGCTGATCAGTCACGATAACGAACTCATTTTTGAGCAGTACTACGCCGGCAGAACCGATTCCCAGCCAGCGAATATGAAATCGGCCTCCAAAAGTGTGATCTCGGCCCTGGTGGGCATTGCCATTGATAAAGGGCATATCAACAGTATTGACGAACCGGTTGCTGGCTATTTTCCGGAATACGCGAATCCAGAATCTCCCGAACATTGGCAATCTCTGACCATAAGGCACCTGTTAACCATGCAGGCCGGGCTGCAAAGCACCAGCGGCCGCAACTATGGTCGTTGGGTGTTGAGCGACAACTGGGTGGAAGCCGCCCTGAACCGTCCGTTTGTTGCGGCGCCTGGCAGCAGCATGATTTACAGCACCGGCAGCACTCACATCCTGTCAGCGATCCTGACCAGAGCAACGGGCATGAGTTCCCGGGAGTTTGCGCAACAGCACCTGGCTTCCCCGATGGGTTTCCGGATGGCGTACTGGAGCCAGGACCCTCAGGGCATTTATTTTGGTGGCAATGATATGGAAATAACCCCGAGGCAGATGCTGGCCTTTGGTGAGCTCTATTTAAATGACGGTCGGTACAATAATACGCAGATTGTGTCACGGGAATGGGTGCAGGAATCACATCAGTCACACGCAACCTCACCGCGCGGCCAGGGTCGCTTTTACGGCTACGGCTGGTGGTTGCGCGAAATGGCCGGCATGCTGGTGCCGTTGGCGTGGGGCTATGGCGGACAGCTCATTCTGGTGGTCGAAGAGTTTGATCTGGTCATTGTTGCGACCTCCGATAGCACCCCCGGGAGCGACCGATCGGGTCACTTAAGGCAACTTTATGCCTTTATGGAAAATAATATTCTGGCACCTTTGCAGGACAAAAATACCCTACCTCTGTAACGCCTGGCGTATTTTCGGAAAAGGTGTCTGGCCTGCCCGACATGTCATGACATCCAATTCAGTCACTTAACCAACATGCCCTGAATGTGTAAGGCTGGCACGACACTTTGCTGGCAGAAACTGTACATCCCTGAGCGCGAGTTCTGACATTTAGATGCTTTGCTATTTACCATAATCTTTGCGATGATGATTTCGTACAACAGGGAATCATTCGACGCGGGACGTCCCGGGAGGATAGCATTATGCTTAGTTGGGCTATTACATTTTTGATCATTGCCGTCATCGCAGGCTTGCTGGGATTTACTGGCATTGCAGGCACAGCAGTTGGTATTGCGGAAGTATTGTTCTTTATCTTTATCATTCTGTTTATTGTCGCGATGATCGCGCGCGCAGTTCGTGGCAAGCCGCCGGTTTAGATCAATTCAGGAATGATCGGAAATCAGGAATGATCGGAAAAAGGACAGACCGAGCTATGGAGTTATAGTGCCATAAACAGCACGATGCGATGGATCGCAAAAGGGATTACTGCATAACTTAAATAATGTCCAGGAGGATATATGAATAAGCTTTATTTGTTGTTTATTGTGGCCGTTCTGGGCCTGGCTGCGTGTGAGCAGCAAGGTCCGGCAGAGGAAGCTGGCGAAAACATTGATGAAGCCGCAGAAGAAGCGGCAGATGCAATTAACGACGCTACTAACTGAGACACGACTGACTGATAGGCTGTCTGACTGTCAAAACTGTCGGGCTGTCTAAACTGTCAGTCTGTCGCTACTGCTTCATGGCCGCCGGTTTCACAAAGCGGCTTAGAAGCAGCGGCAGTAAACACAGGTCTGCAAACAGCGCCAGCAACATTGCCAGCGCTGTTAGCAACCCGAACACAACACTCGGTACAAAATCGGAAAATGCGAGCATCGAAAAACCTGCACCTATAAGCAGGCTTGTGTAGAGCATCGCCATACCCACTGTCGCGTGCGAACGTGACACCGCCTTTTCAGCATCCCCCCCCTTTTTCAGTTCCGCCAGATACCGGTGCACATAATGTATGGTGTCATCCACTGCGATACCCATAACAATAGCTGCGATAGTAATTGTCATCAGATCCAGCGGTAGACCGACCCACCCCATGACGCCAAATATGGCAGCGGTCGACAACAGGTTCGGCGCAATGGCAACCAGCGCAACCGACAGTGA
Organism: Pseudohongiella sp.; assembly: GCF_040877505.1. Taxonomy (NCBI): domain Bacteria; kingdom Pseudomonadati; phylum Pseudomonadota; class Gammaproteobacteria; order Pseudomonadales; family Pseudohongiellaceae; genus Pseudohongiella; species Pseudohongiella sp. The sequence continues at coordinate 62,785 of NZ_JBBDNQ010000008.1, read as the reverse complement.
TTTAAAAATCAGCATGAAGGTCAGCGTCAATGCCACGTAAACGATCGCCAGCGTTGTAATCTGCGAATCCGCAAGTTGTTGCATGATGTCCTGATACAGCATAAAAAGATTGGTCAGCTGGTAATCCGATTCATCCACGCCCAGCTCTGCCATGTCGTTTTTTACACTTTGCAGAAGCTCAGCCCGGTTAAGGTCGTCGGTCAGGTCTTCGACCCAGATATTGAACCTTACTTCATTGTTTTCCTCGTCAAAGAAAGAGCCAATCAGGTCATCGCGAAATGATTCGTCCATCATCCAGTACAACGCCGTCAGTTCGTACTCGGTCAGCGGGCGGTCATTGTTTACATCCCGCGCCAGATCCGTCATGTTGACCGGCGACAGTATGCGTCCGGTAGCGTCATAACGATTCATGCGATTCTGAATTCGCTGCATGCTTAACACACTTTCTGCAGTCATCACGATATCAGCGTTGTCCGAGCGGTCCGGCAAGGTGTAGACCAGATCCAGTGGCGTCGTGCCGCCAAAGGACTGGTCGATATAGGCCAGTTCCTGATAGATCTGAGTCGACTGCTTAAAATAATTGATGAAGCTATTTTCCACGCTCAGACGCATGGCGCCTGATACACCCACTGCCATGATCAACAGGGAGGTCACCACGACAACAACCCTGTGTTTTAGTACCAGCGCCAGAAACCCTCTGACCAGCGCCACCAGCACTGACAGATCTTTACGTACCTTTTCTCGCGGCAGCAGGTCAATCAGTGCCGGGAACAGAACCAGACTGACCACAATCGAGAACGCCATTGCGATGATCATCATCCAGCCAAAGGAGATGACGGGTTGAATGCCGCTGAAAATGAGAGAGGCGAAACCGACCGAGGTGGTGATGCCGGCAAAAAAGCAGGGACCAATCTTTTCGTCGAGCGTGGCCCGGACAAGATCCCGCTGCGTCATATCATTGTTTTCTTCAGCAAACTGCCGGTACTGAACAATCAGGTGTATCACAATCGCCAGTGTCAGAATAAGCTGCAGGGCGATGAAGTTGGCAGAGATCACGGTTGCCTTCATGCCCAGCAAAGCGAACAGGCCGATCGTTGGCAGTACACTGCAGATGCAACACACAATCGGAATCAGAATCCAGCGCACGCTTCGGAACAGAACCAGCAACACCAGACAAATCATCACTGCAATCGCGGCGCCGAAGATCAGCAGATCATTGCTGATGATTTCAATCAGTTGATAGGCGATTACGTGCACACCACCGAGCCGGATATTGGCTTCGTTGGCGTATTCTGCAGCAAGGGTTCTGAGCTGATCGATTTCGTCGATGCGGCTTTGCTCCAATGCCTTGACCATTGGTTCACGTTCCGCCACCAGCGCCTCAAGTTCCTGCGCCTCCTCCTGACTCAGCCGTTGTTCTACTGACCTGCTGTTAAGTGCGTTGATACGTCCATTGAGCGCCTGCAAACGATCATCGGTACGGAACAGTATTTGCAGCGCAGTAGCTGTCTGCTCGCGATTGACCAGCAAATCTGTATAAATCGGATGCCCGTCGAATTCCTCTTCAACCTGCTGCATCTGAAAGTCACCATCGTTGATGGTCATGCCTTCCAGATCCCCGCTGACATCCTGGACGTTGTCGACATTGGCAAACAACGGCACATTCAGCATGTTGCGTACGGATTCGACACGGTCCATGCCGAGTACCGCGCTGGTGATAACACGCAGGTCGGCAAAGGTCGCGTCAGAGAACAATTCGTGTGCGGTGGGCTCGTAGGTGAGCAGCAGGAATTCCTGCGGCGCGTAACGCTGATTCACGTCCTGGGTCTGAATATAGAGTTCGTTGCCCTGAGTCAGCAGCGTATCCGGGGACGCATCTATTTCGAAATGCCGGGCCTGCCAGCCAAGCACGGCAACAACAGCCAGAAACAACACAAGAATCGTCTTGGGCCAGTTCAGCATCAGCTCAATGAAGCCGGATTTGAGGCCGCCGAAGAATCCATTGTTCCGTTTTTGTCCTTGCTGATGCAGCGCTTGCTGTTCTGATCCTTGCTGCTCTGATCCTGGGGCTGGCATCCTGCGACTCCTCACGGCGGTGGGCGTCCAGAATAGAAGTATTGGAGCGCAAAGTCTATGTAACGATTACGCCAACGCACCGGTACGGCTTGCATTGCTATCGGCGCCCAGCTTGTTTATGATTTTTCAGGTTTCCGGGACTCCAATAACAACTATCAAAGGCAAGGCATTCATATGGCAGGTCGTTTACAGAACAAGGTCGCGCTTATCACCGGCGCCACCAGCGGCATCGGTGAGGCCACGGCGCGCATATTCGCCGCCCAGGGGGCGCAACTGCTGATCGCCGGCAGAACGGTCGATAAAGGGGAGACACTGGCCGCACAACTTAGTGAAGAACACGGTGTCCGGGTTATCTTCAAACGCACTGATATCATGGTAGAAGCCGATATTGCAGCAGCAGTTGATGCGGCAGTAGCCGAATTCGGCAGGCTGGACTGCCTGTTTAATAACGCTGGCGCCGGCGAGCGCAGCAGCGCCGAATCGGTGACCGAGGAAGAGTTCGCACAGGTCATGCGCCTGCTGGTCGGCGCCCCGGTTTTTGGCATCAAACACGCGGCACGGGTCATGAAACCCGCGGGCGGTGGCAGTATCATCAACAATGCCAGTATCGCCGCCCACCGCTATGCTCAGGGTGGTTATCTCTACTCCGGCGCCAAAGCCGCGGTCACGCATTTGACGCGCCTGGCCGGGGTGGAACTGGGTCCCTGGAACATCCGCGTTAACGCGATTTCACCGGGGGCCATCGCAACACCGATTTTCTGGGGTGGCTCGGCGCGGGCACAGACGCTGAGCGACGCAGAAAATCAGGCCAAGATGGCCAAACTTGAAGGCAACCTGGCCAAAGCCACGCCCATTCCGCGTTCAGGTCTGGCTGAAGACATCGCCAATGCGGCATTGTTTCTCGCCAGTGATGACAGCAGCTACATTAACAGCCACGACCTGGTGGTGGACGGTGGTCGCATCGCCATGTTCAATGAGAAGTCGTCGTGAAAGCGGTCGAGCCTCTATGGCGACCTTCCCGCGCGCGTATTGCCGATGCCGGTATCACGCGTTATCAGCAATGGCTGGAAGAAGCCCGGGGGCTATCGTTTGCCAGCTACGATGAATTGTGGGAATGGTCTGTTACGGAAATAGAGGCATTCTGGCAATCGATCTGGGACTACTGTCGCGTCATTTCCCACTCGCCCTATGAACAGGTGCTGGTCGAGCGCACCATGCCTGGCGCGCGCTGGTTTGAAGGCGCGACCCTCAACTACGCCGAGCACAGTCTGGCCCGGGCACATATCGCGGTTGCGGCAGATCAACCTGCCATCATTTTCCAGTCCGAGCTTGTTGACCGCGCCGAGGTGTCCTGGCAAACCCTTAACGAGCAGGTTGGCTCCATTGCGGCCACGCTGAAGTCGCTGGGTCTGAAACAGGGAGATCGCGCTGTTGCCTACATGCCCAATGTGCCCGAAACCGTAGCGGCCATGCTGGCGGTGACCAGTCAGGGCGGCATCTGGTCCTGCACGGCGCCTGACATGGGCGCCGTCGGTGTGCTGGATCGCTTCCGGCAAATTGAACCCAGAATTCTGTTTGCCATAGATGGTTACCGATACGGTGGTCGCGACTACGACCGGCGCGACATCGTTAAACAGCTGGTCCGGCAACTGCCCAGTGTTGAAAGTGTCATTTTTGTACCTTACCTGGATACAGCAGCTGAACTTGAACTGACCTTCCCGGATGAGCCTGAGCGCCAGGTCAACGTCATTACTTTCAGGGAAGCCACGAGTCAGCCCCAGCAGGTCGATTTTGCTGCCGTGCCTTTCTCTCACCCACTGTGGATAGTCTATTCATCCGGTACCACCGGCATGCCCAAGCCTATTGTGCATGGTCATGGCGGCGTGGTTATTCAGAACCTCAAAGCCGGTCTGCTGCATGGCGATTCCAGACCCGGCGATCGTGCCTTCTGGTTTACTTCAACGAACTGGATCATGTGGAACTCGGTGGTAAACGGCTTGATGAACGGCGTTACCATCATGCTCTTTGATGGCAATCCCGGCTATCCGGATTGCACAACCTTGTGGCGCTTCGCAGAGCGCGAAAGAGTCAACGCGTTTGGCACCAGCCCGGCATTTATTGCACTGTGCATGAAGGCTGGCATCAAACCGGTCGAGCAGTTCAACCTGGGTTCGCTGCGCTCCATCGGCTGCACCGGTTCGCCGCTCAGCGAAGAGGGCTACCGCTGGGTGTATTCCCATGTCAAAACGGATGTTCGCCTGGGCTGCATTTCCGGCGGCACCGACCCGGGCGCCTGTTTTCTGACAACCTGTTCCATATTGCCGGTATATGCGGGCGAAATGCAGTGCCGGGAACTGGGTGTTGCTACGCACGCCTTTGATGACAACGGCAACTCCATTATCGATGAGGTGGGCGAACTTGTCGTGACCCAGCCCATGCCATCCATGCCGCTGTTTTTCTGGGGTGATACTGATGGCTCGCGTTATTATGAAAGTTATTTCGAAACTTATGCCGCTACCCGCCCCGGCGTCTGGTGTCACGGTGACTGGCTGCGCCTGATTCCACGCGAAGAGTCCATCACCGGCATCATCTACGGCAGATCTGATTCCACCATCAACCGGCATGGCATCCGCATGGGCACCAGTGAAATATACCGCGTCATCGAAGAATACGATGATGTGCTGGACTCACTGGTAATCGATCTGGAATACCTGGAACGACCGTCCTATATGGCCCTGTTTGTGGTGATGCGCACACCCGGCGTCACCGATGTCGTGCTCACGGGTCCCGCTCCGTCAGGCTCAGTCGCGGGTGCCGCCTCTTTAGGCGATGCAACGCCCGAGCAAACCGGTGTTCCCCTCGCCCTGCGTAATGAGTTGCTGAATGCCATCCGCACCAAACTGTCTGCACGGCATGTGCCTGACGAAGTATTTGCCATCCCGGCGGTGCCGCGTACCTTGTCCGGTAAAAAACTGGAAATTCCGGTGAAGAAAATATTGTTGGGCAAGGATGCAGGAAAATCCGTCAATCGGGACTCGATGGCCAACCCGGAATCAATAGACTGGTTTGTCGATTTTGCCACCGCCCGGGGATAGCAGGCGGTAACTTAAGTGGCTAACCTGGTCTAAGCCGTGGATCAGTTTGCTTCGGACCGCTCCTGCTCAGCGTAAGCGGCGTCACGCTGAATGCCCTGAATATGCAGATTGCGCATAAAGATATAAGGGTCTTCGCTTTCATCCGTAATATCCAGATAGGACTGAATCAGAGGCGCGTACAGCTGAAAGTTATCGAACACCCTGACGACCGTTGCTTCCGGGTCGTCGACCATATATTGAATCGGGTTCAGCGGCATTTCCAGTAACATGCCGCCAGCGTTGCGCAGATTCGACGAGCCGATAAAGGGCAGCACCAGATAGGCGCCGTAACCCACACCATACTGCGCCATGGTATCCCCCGCGCTGGTCACCTGCCGCTCCATGTCCAGCCAACTGTCAGCCGGATCGAATATCCCGGCAATCCCCACCGTGGTGTTGACCACAAACCGGCCCAGATCTTTTACCGTCTGCTCCGGCCTGCCCTGCAAAAGATGGTTCAAAGCGTAAATGGGTGTGCGCAGATTATAGAAAAAATTACCAATGCCCTGTTTGACAGGCTCGGGGGTCACATTCAGATAGGTCCTGGCTGCCGGTACCAGCACATATCGATAGGAGACATCATTAAAAGCAAAAACAGCGCGATTGAGACCTATCAGGGGGTCGCGGTATTCAGCCACAGCCGTCATGTTCGGTCCGAACCGCTGGGCGCCATCGCTTGACTCATTTGTCCGTTCGACGTTGGGCACCACATTGGGCTCAACATCGTCATCCACCGGTTGACCCGACTGGGCAAATGCCCCTGCACTGAATAGCACCCCTGCACTGAATAACAGCGGTGATGCTGCCAGACACATACGACTTAACGTCAACCAAGCAATTGCCACGGCCATCTCCCTTGTGCCCGACATAACTTGCGTATGCGGGTTACTGCTACGGTGGTGATTCGGTATCTGAGCATACTCATACTGCGCACGCGGCACAAACGAATTCTCAATCATGGCGCCTGGGCCGTGTTCTTGCTGCAGGGTCGCCGCTCCGCTAGAATCCGCGTTTCTTCTTTACGCAAGTGTTGCGCCGGACTTGATCTATGGATGCGTTTTTTATATCTACCGGTCTGGTGGCACTGGCCGAGATGGGCGATCGCACACAGCTGCTGGCCTTTCTGCTGGCCGCACGCTATCGCAAACCACTACCCATCATCCTCGCGATATTTATAGCAACCATTGCCAACCACGCCTTTGCAGGTTTAGTAGGAACCTGGCTGACTGCACTGATGGGACCGCAGACCCTGCGCTGGGTGCTGGGCCTGTCGTTTATCGCCATGGCCATCTGGGTGCTGATACCCGACAAACTGGACAATACTGAAACCCCGGTATCACGTTTTGGCGTTTTTGGTGCCACCCTGGTGACGTTTTTTATCGCTGAAATGGGGGACAAGACCCAGATCGCCACCGTCGCCCTGGCCGCCCAGTATCAAAACCTGGTGTGGGTAGTCCTGGGGACCACCCTGGGCATGATGATCGCCAATGTGCCGGCTGTATACCTGGGTGACAAACTGGCTCACAAACTACCTGTGCGGGCGATACACCTGGTGGCTGCGGCAATCTTCCTGGTACTTGGCATCGCCACTTTGCTGGGCGCCGGGGGTGACTTCGGCTTGTCCGGCAGCGGGTGAACGGATCATGGTGAGCACCACCAGCATCCTGCCGATTGACGCGATCCTGCCAACGCTTCGCGCCTCACTCAAATCACAGCCGCGCTGCCTGCTGGTAGCCCAGCCGGGTGCGGGCAAAACCACCCGGGTACCGTTGGCCCTGCTCGAAGATACACCCAATGACCAACGCTGGCTGTTGCTGGAACCCCGCCGCGTGGCTGCCCGACTGGCCGCCGGTTTTATGGCCGAACAATTGGGTGAGCGTGTTGGCCAGCGCATCGGTTATCGGGTGCGCGGCGACAGCCAGGTCAGTCAGCATACCCGCCTGGAGGTTGTCACCCAGGGCATCCTCACGCGTATTTTGCAGGATGACCCCGCCCTGGACGGCATCGCAGGACTGATTTTTGATGAATTTCACGAACGCAGCCTCGATGCCGATCTGGGCCTGGCGCTGGCACTTGACGTGCAGCAAAGCCTGCGGCCGGACCTGAAACTGCTGGTGATGTCCGCAACACTGGATACCACAGGACTGCTGCGCATTCTGGGTGAAAATACCCCCTTGATCGACTGTCCCGGGCAAAGCTGGCCGGTCACTACGCTCTACCGCCCGGCGCCGCCCAATACAGGGCGCTACGACAGTGCCGAGATACATCAGGCCATGGTCATCCGCGAGACGCTGGCGGCGCATGACGGAGATGTGCTGGTGTTCCTGCCCGGCCAGGGTGAAATCCGCCGACTGCAGCGTCGGCTCGCCGACACGCTGACGGATGCCGATATCTGCCCGCTGCACGGACAAATGCCGCTGGCCGAACAACAGCGGGTATTGCGCGGCGCCCAGCCCGGGCTGCGCAGAGTCATCCTGGCCACTGCCATCGCCGAATCCAGCGTTACCGTGCCCGGCGTGCGTATCGTGGTCGATGCCGGGCGTGAACGCGTGCCGGTGTTCCAGCCTCGCTCCGGTCTGACCCGACTCGACACCCGAACGGTGAATCGTGCCAGCGCCGACCAGCGCCGCGGCCGGGCAGGCAGAGAGGGGCCCGGTTACTGCTATCGCCTGTGGTCACAAGAACAGGTGCTGACGCCCCATCGGGATGCCGAGATTCTGCAGACAGACCTGTCGTCATTGGTGTTTGAGCTCGCACGCTGGGGCGTTCCCGACGCCGACGCCCTGAGCTGGATGACACCACCACCCCCGGCTGCGCTGAACAGTTGTCGGCAAATGCTGACAACATTAGGGCTGCTGGACAACAATCGACTGACGGTGCTGGGTCAGCGCTGTGCTGAATGGCCCACGCATCCGCGTTTCGCATTGCTGCTGGAAACGGCCCGGCAACAGGCGAGCCTGGCAGCAACCGCGTGCTGGCTGACGGCCTGGCTGGAGGAGCGTCCGGGCGACTCGGATCTGGATCTGGCGCAATGTCTGCTAAAACGACCACAGCAGCATGCCCACGGTGCTGCCGGACGTTGGCTGCAGGCGGCGCAACAATGGGCACGGCGGCTGCGCTGTGATCTCAACGATGCCGACCCGGAAGCGGCCCCGGCTCTGCTTGCCCGCATTTTCCCCGAGCGCATTGCGCAGAATCAGGGCGAAGGTCGATTCAAACTGGCCAGCGGCGGTCAGGCCACCCTGCGGGAGAATCAAGGCCTGCATAACCAGCCCTTGCTGGTAGCGGTTGAGCTGGATGGTCAGGCGACTGCGGCCCGGATTTTTCACGCCATCGCCATCAGCAAAGCAACCCTTGAGCATGCCCTGCCCGCCGCAGCCATATGGCACGACGTTGTGTACTGGGATGATAAAGCCGGGCGCCTGATTGCCGAGCAGCAACAATGTCTGGGCGATCTTGTGCTGGCACGGCGTCAGACACATGCAGCAGAGAAAAATCTGTCACCGGACATTGTCAGTCAGGCCTTGATTGACGCCTTGCGCCGAACCGGGAAACTGCCCCGGACTGACGAGGATGAACAATTTTTAGGTCGTCTACGTTTGTTGCATAAAACGCTGGGCGAGCCCTGGCCTGATGTCACTGATGACGCCTTGCTGGCCACACTGGAAACCTGGTTGCGACCACACCTGACTGGCATCAGGCGGCTCGATCAGATTCAACGCCTGCCGCTGGCCCGCTTGCTGCTACAGAGCCTTGACTGGTCCTTGCAAAATCAGATTGATCAGTTAACACCCACTCACCTGAAAGTGCCCAGCGGGTCGAACATCAAGTTGGATTACAGTGGCGATGAGCCGGTGCTGGCAGTCAAACTTCAGGAGATGTTCGGGCAAACACATACCCCGACTGTGATTGGCGGCAAGGTGCCCCTGCTGATTCATCTGCTGTCGCCGGCCCGGCGGCCGGTGCAGGTGACACGGGATCTGGCCGGCTTCTGGGCAGGCAGTTACTTTGACGTGCGCAAAGATCTGCGCGGCCGCTACCCAAAGCACCCGTGGCCGGACGACCCATTGCAGGCCCCGGCCACCCGCTTTACCAAAAAGCGCTGACGCATCAGCGCTTACTGTTTACAACCCCAGGCGGTTGCGCAACTCATCCGCTGCAGAGCGCGCAGCGTCTTCGGCCTGCTCCAGCTGTTCCTGCAATTCCTCGACGGCCTGCCCGGCGCTGTCACGCAATTGCGACGCCGGCACAGCGGCAAATGCGGCAGCTGCATTGCGTGCCAACTGGCTCAGCAATGGCCGCGCTATCTGTCGCGCCAGCTCAGGCGGAGTGCCTTCGACGGGCGGCAGGTTCACGTCGCCCAGGTTGACGCTGATGGGTGTCGACAACAAATTCGACTGCAGGGAACCCTGTATGCCACTGATGGTCACCGCATCAATGCCGATCACCGGCTGTGGGCCCGGGGTAGCTTCGGGGGCTGGCTCCTGTGCGGGGAAACGTGCCCTGACTGCATCAATATTGGACTGTGTACCCTGTAGCTCATACAACACATAAGGGTTTACCGAACTGATACTGGTGATGCGGATAATGTCGGAGCGCAAACTGCCCAGGTCGATGGCCACGGTGAGCTCATCAAACCGAACCATGTCCTGGTTACTGAAACCTTCGGGGTTGGCGATGCTGAAGCCGGACAGGGTGGCGCTGCCGCCGCTCAGATCAATGGCCACGGAATCCACCCGGACGTTGGTGCCCAGCGCATCAGTGCCGGCACTTTCGATACCACGTTTCACGATCGAGTCCAGATTGCTGACCACATAAAACATGCCTGCCCCGATCAGCAGTGCCACGATCAGCAGACCGATAAATAATTTTTTCATACGTCCAGCTCCTTTGAAGCTCTTTTGAAGCTCTTTTGATACTACGTAGACTCAACACTATGAGCGTCAAGCAGTTATGGCGTCAAGATACCTTTATTAGATCCACATTATCCATTAGCATGGACAGCCCGAGCTGTCAGAATCCAGGAGAATAACAATGTGTGACCACGATACGCTTGAAGAGAATAACGCGTTTTTGCGCAAATCCGGTCAAATCAGTCGTCGCCAGTTCAACAAACTGACTGCCGGCGCCACATTTGCCATGATGTTGCCGACAGTTGCCAATGCCCAGGACGTGGTCGAATCCGATGTCATGATCGAAACTCCCGACGGTGTGGCTGACTGCTATTTCGTGCATCCGGCCAGCGGTCGCCACCCTGCCGTGATCATGTGGCCGGACATCCTGGGCCTGCGCCCTGCCTTCCGGGAAATGGGCAAACGTCTTGCTCAATCCGGATACTCCGTGCTGGTGGTACATCCATTTTATCGCAGCGCGCCGTCGCCGGTAGTCCCCGAAGGCGCCAGCTTTGGCGACCCGGAAATCCGCAGTATCGTCATGCCCATGGCCGGTGCCCTGAACGCTGAAACCCATGTCACCGATGCCCGCGCCTTTGTTGCCTGGGTTGATCAGCAGGCTGCTGTGGATACCAGTCGCAAAATAGGCACCATGGGTTATTGCATGGGCGGCCCTATTGTCATGAGAACAGCTGCTGCTTTGCCCGAACGCATTGGCGCAGGCGGTTCCTTCCATGGCGGTGGCCTGGCCACTGACAGCCCTGACAGTCCGCACCTGGGCATTCCGGATATGGAGGCCCACATGTTGATTGCTGTGGCCGAAAATGACGACGAACGCGACCCGGAAACCAAAAACGTTCTGCGCGCAGCGTTTGACGCCGCCGATGTGCCGGCTGAAATCGAAGTTTACGAAGATGCCATGCACGGCTGGTGTGTCATCGACTCAACGGTTTACCACCAGGAGCAGGCCGAGCGTGCGTGGGGGCGTATGCTGGCGATTTTTGAAACTGCGCTGTAACTGTGGTTTGAGAACCGTGGTTTGAGCACCGTGGCCTGAGTACCCGTGGCAGTGCCCGCCGAGAACAGTCAGAGTTACAACATAGACGTTAATTAAAACAGAGGTAGCACATGAACAAACACCAATCTTTCACCCACAAGCGATTACTGCTGACAGCAGCGTTGTCGGGCGCGCTGACGCTGCTAGCCGGGTCAGCACTGGCGCAGCCGGGCGCAACCGGCCCGGCCGAGCACGCCGACATCGAACCCATCAACAACCTGCCCAACCCTTATGAAACCATCCGCGACTGGGGCACATTGCCCGACGGTCGCAGCTGGGGCTCGGTCAGCGCAGTGCATGTCGACGTCGATGGCGTTCATGTGTGGGCCGGCGACCGATGCGGCGCCAACTCCTGCGCATTATCTGATGTCGATCCGATTGTGAAACTGGACCCGGAAGGCAACGTCGTGCAGAGCTTTGGTGCCGGCCAGATCCTGTGGCCTCACGGCATGGAAGTGGATCACGAAGGCAACATCTGGGTTGCTGATGCCCGTTCTGCCAATGCGCAGGAACTGGAACAGAACCCTGACGCCTATGGTGGCCACCAGGTGGTCAAGTTCAGCCCTCAGGGAGAAGTCCTGATGGTGCTGGGCACGCCAGGTGAGGCGGGTAACCCACCCACGCATTTCACCGAGCCCAACGATGTGCTGGTGGCGCCGGACGGTCATATTTTTGTATCGGAAACGCACAGCGCCCAGTTCCGCGATGAAGATGGCCCTACCTCAATGAGCCGTATTTCCAAGTTCGCGCCAGATGGCACATTTGTGAAGAGCTGGGGTAGCTGGGGCTACGGCGAGGGCGAGATGCGCTCACCGCACGCCCTGGCGATGGACTCGCAGGGGCGCATTTTTGCCGCCGACCGCGGCAACCGTCGTATCCAGATATTCGATCAGGAAGGGGAACAACTGGACACCTGGTATCAGTTCAGCCGCATCAGTGGCCTGTTTATCGATGACAATGATGTGCTTTATGCCATCGATTCGGAGTCAGACAGCAACTACAACCCGGGCTGGCGTAAAGGCATGCGCATAGGCAGTGCGCGTACGGGTGAGGTCTGGTACTACATTCCCGAGCACAACTCCGAACGCCCCACCGGCATGGGTGGTATCGGTGCCATGGGTGAAGGTGTGACCGTGGACAGCGCCGGCAATATCTACGCGGGTGAAGTCGGCCCGGTGCAGGGCATGACCAAGTTCATTCCCCGGCTGCTGCCCGACAACTTCCCCTCGCATTGATAACCTAAACTAAAATGTAACAGGCTGTTGAAAAACGTTTTCGAGGCAGCCAGTGCGAGGCAAAAACAGGCGAAAAAGCGGAGTTTACACGTAGTAAATGAGCATTTTGAGCCTGTTTTTAACGAAGCAATGGCAACGTAGATAGTTTTTCATCAGCCTGTCAGTTCAGCAGATCAAGGATAACCGGCACCATCGACAACACCAGCAAACCCGCCATCAGATAATTGAAGCGCCGCAGCCACAGCGGATCTGCCAGCAGTTTCTGCAGACCCACACCAAACAACAACCACGTTAATGCACTGGGCACCGATGCCGTGATGAAGATCAGTGTCATGTTGATGATTTGTCGGCTCATGCTACCTTCCGCAACCGTGAACGCAGCAATCGCGCCGGTCGCCATCACCCAGGCTTTTGGATTGACCCACTGGAACGCCGCCGCCTGCAGAAAGGTCAGCGGCCTGATGTCCTTGACCTGTTCCGGTCGGCCGCTGCGGGCAATGCGCCAGGCGAGATATAAAAGATAGAGGATACCGACGACGGAAATGACGGTGTGCACTGCGGGATAGCGCTGGAACACCGCGCCCAGGCCCAGGCCAATGCCCAGAAACATCGCGGGAAAGCCGATACAGACACCCATCAGCAGGGGTACACTGCGCCGGATACCAAAATTGACGCCCGAGCTCATCAGCATGACGTTGTTGGGGCCCGGGGTGATCGCCGCCGACAGGGCGAACAGAAAAACCGATATCATGAATTGTGCAGTGATAGGGAAATACCTGTGTTCTAGTAAACTGTTGTACCGGCTGTCACTTAGTCATTCGCCCCGGGTAGTATACTCTCTGCCCCTGTTTAAGGAGAAACACCCATGAAGTTATTAACCCTTACCGGCGCCATCGCGCTAACCGTCAGCGCCTGGAGCACCGCGCAGACCTTTACCACTGGCGAGCCGCTGGGGTCCGTCAATGAGGCCGGCGAACCTACCCCGATGTCTTCCAACGTCAAGGTTTATGGCAGTTTCCGCTTTGCTGAAAGCTGCACCTTCGACCCGGAGCGCAACCTGATCCTGGCCATGAACGCTGGTGTACCACAAAACATGCAGGAAAATGACGGTTATGTGTCGCTGATCAACCCCGATGGTTCCGTGCATACGTCTAAATGGATCGGCTTCAGCCGCGACGAGCTGACCCTGAACCAGCCGCTGGGCAGCGCCATCCGCAACGGCATCCTGTATGTTGCCGACACCGATCATATAAGAACGTTTAATCTCACCAGTGGCCACCCACTGGAGGCGCACTCGGTAACTGCAGCCGGCGCCAATGGCCTCAATGGTATCGCAGTGGCTGAAGATGGCAACATCTATGCCTCCAACACCCGTGAACCGCAGCGGGTTTATCGCATAACGCCTGAAGGTGAGGCATCAGTTTTCATCGAAGGCTCAGCATTGGCTTTGCCCAATGGGGTCGCGGTCGATAACGACGGTAATGTAGTTGTTGTTAACATTGGAAATAATGAGGTAATGACGTTCAACACGGATGGCGAACTGATCAATACTGAATATGCGGCGGAGAGTGGTAATGATGGCATCATTGTCACCGAAGATGGCACCCAGTATGTCAGCAGTGTGCGTTATGGCAGTATCTCGAAAATTGTACCGGGCGGTGACGCTGAGGTGATTGCCGTGGGGATTCCGAGTGCGGCGTCGATCTGTTATGACTCGGTGCAGAATCAGATTGTGATTCCGATGAATAACAATAATGCGCTTGGGTTTTTGCCGCTTGATTGATTCGTTCGGCTAATCCTCTGTCTGAGACTGCAGGGTCTGTGTTAATCTTGGCGCCGTTTGCAGTATTGAGGCCAATGCAGTGACCTCCCGTCGTGATGCGCTTAAATCCCTGCTGCTGGGCAGCATGATTGTCTCCGCACCCAATTCGTTGGGTGCGCTGGCTGCGGCTGCGTCCGATTCTGGCCAACCATTGCGGATTCCGCCTGTGTTAACAGGCGACTGGCACAACGGCGTACGTGAGTTCTTCCTGACTCTGCAAGCGGGCACAACTCGCTTCTATCGGGATGTCGACACACCCACCTGGGGTATCAATGGCAGCTATCTGGGCCCCACGTTGCGTATGCGCGACGGCGACCCTGTGCGACTGCATGTGCACAATCAGCTGGACGAGCAAAGTGTGCTGCACTGGCACGGCATGGATGTGCCGGCGCGTGCGGACGGTGGCCCCAATCAGCAGGTTCTGCCCGGTGATACCTGGTCGCCGGCATTTCAGGTCAGGCAGCCTGCCGCCAGCTGCTGGTATCACTCACACACCATGCATTTAAGCGGCCCGCAGGTCTACAAGGGCCTTGCCGGCATGCTGATTATTGATGATGACAGCAGCGATCAGCTGGATTTGCCTTCAGACTACGGTGTCGACGATATTCCGGTGATTATTCAGGATCGCATCTTCGATGCTGACGGGAATATGGTGTACCCGGAACGGATGGAAGACCACATGGTGGGTGTGCGAGGTGACACGATTGTGGTCAACGGCACACTTAATCCAATCTTCCGCGCCAGCACCGGACGTATTCGTCTGCGCTTGCTGAACGCGGCAAATGCCCGCAACTTTACCCTTGCGCTGAGTAATGGCCAACGCTTCTGGCAGATCGCCACCGACAACGGCCTGATGGAGGCACCGGTAGAGCTGACACAACTGGTGCTGACACCCGGTGAACGCGCCGAGATTATTGTGGATACACGTGGCACCGAGGCATTCAAACTGATCAATGTGCCGGTACCGCCCTCCAATGTGCCGCACTATGGCTTGTTCACTGAACTGCTGATGCAGATGGATCGGCAGGCGTTTGATATCCTGACGCTGCAGCCGTCCGGAGAGTCAACGACCGGGTCGCCGCCAACGTTACCGCAGCAGCTTGCCCATATCGACTGGATTCCGCGGGAAGCGGCCACCCGGACGCGACGCATGTTGTTACAGATGGGCGAAGGCCAGGGCAATGGCGGTGGCCTGGGCGGGGGCCCGCGCAGTCGCAAGGAATTTGGTGGCTGGGGTGGCGGTGTACACAAAATCAATGGCCGCAAGATGGACATGAATTACATTGAGGCCACCATCATTGCCGGCACCACCGAGATCTGGGAAATCGCCAATGAAACCCCGATGATTCACCCGTTTCATATCCACAAGGTGCATTTCCAGATTCTGGAACGCAACGGTGAACCGCCATTGCCATCGGAGCGTGGCCTCAAGGATACCGTCAACGTTCCCGCACAAGGATCGGTCAAGGTTATCGCCAAATTTACCGGCCCTGGCGATCCGATAACAACCTACATGTTTCACTGCCATATTCTGGAACATGAGGATCACGGCATGATGGGTCAGTTCATTATTGTCTAGCAGGCAATTTCTCAACACCCGGTTAATCAACGTAGACGATAGTGCCTGCGTGTTCCCCGCGCAAAGCCCGCGAGATGTTGTCCGGGTCCCGCCCATCCACCAGCTGAAACTGCTTCACCAGGCGTGCGGTTTCCAGCACGTCCAGCAACACCTCATCAAAGGGCAGGGTTTTTAGGTTCAGTGCACGCAGTTCAGCCACGCTGATACGTGCAATAAACTCAGCATCGGGGTTCAGTTTCGGGTCATCGGTATAAAGACCTTTGACATCCTTGACCAGGATCGCGGACTGGCAACCAAAACATTCGGCCAGCATCACGCACCCAGTGTCGGTACGGTGAGCCGGAATACGGCCAATCGCAGGCGGATGCTCCCACAGCGAGAATGGCGGCACACCGTTAAATATGACACCCGGCACCGAATTGATAAACAACGGCAGCAAATGACCGAACATGGCTGGCGGTATCGCTACCACACCATGAGAGGCGAGCAATGTCCCCAGAATATGCGCATTGCCCAGCGCGTCCGCGGTCGACAGTTCAGCCAGCACGCCGGTAGGCAAACCCAGATCGAGACCCACGGAAAACACATGCCTGGAACGGGCACCACAACCCACACCCAGAATAAGTTTGTGTTTCTGCAGCTCCTTACCCAGTCTGTCAATCACCGGCAAAACAATATCCTTGCCAGCCTCGATAATTGAACGCCCACCGATCTTGACCACATGGGCATTGGGCAACATGCGCACCACGGGTGTTTCGGTGCTGGCCATGACGTTTTTGTCGAGCAGGCTTTCGCGCGCCAGCAGTGAGTGCATGTGGTGCTGATGTTTATTTGAATCTGTCTTTTTTTCTGAATCGTTCTGCTTGTCTGAATCTTTCATAGTCAATCCGCGCTGATGATGGTGCCAACCGGTTCGCCATTCAGGGCCCGGGTGAGGTTGCCTGGTACCAGGCCATTGATGATCTGGATGCTGCGCCGGTGTTCGGCGTTTTCCATCATGTCCAGCACGCTGTGCTCCACCACCAGGTCGGGCAGATCCATCGCCTTGAGTTCCGCCACCGTGATGTTGTTGATGAATTTTGCATGTTTGTCTTTTTTCGGATCAGCGGTATACAGGCCGTCTTCGTCTTTTATGTAAATCATCGAGCGGGCGCCAAAGGTTTCACTGATCAACCAGCTGCCGGTATCCGTGCGGTTGGGCGGCAGGCGCCCGATTTTTGGATTGGGCTGCCAGAACGTATAGGGTGGCATACCGAAAAAAATCACGGCCTGCCTTTCCGCCAGATACAACGGCAACTGCGCAAACTGTATGGGTTCAATGAAGGGAATGCCCTGGTCGGCCAGCAGGTAGTGCAACATGCGCGCGTTCTGCATGCTGACAAAGGTGCCCAGAACACTCAGAACACCCGTGGGCATGCCCAGTTCAACGCCAACACTGTAGGCGTGACGGGCACGTGTACCCGCACCGGTGCCGATGATCATTTTATGCTGTGGCAGATTCTGTTTGATCTCGTCCAGCAGGGGGTATACCGCAGAGCGGCCGCGATCGATAAAACTCTGACCACCGATTTTGATCACATTGGCTTCGGGCAATATCTGCCGCCCCGGCATGGTGCCGGTTCGGGCACGCAGTTCGCTGTCGGTCAGACTGCCCGAGACCAAGGCTTCGCCCAGATCGCTTAGTATTTTGTCATTCATGCTTTTGCTACTTTCATAATAGGGCTACTTTCATAAATGGGGCTATTTTTTAATGGAGCTACTTCTTAATGGGGCTATTTCCTTATGGGGCTATTTCTTAATGGGCCTAATTCATACCGTTTTTACAGTATCGCCAGTGCCCAGCCTGCTGCGCCACTAAGCAGAACCACCAGCCAGGGTGGCAGTTTCCAGAACATCAACGCTACCAGCGCCAGCAAGGCCAAGGCAAATTCCTGCGGCCCCAGTATCGCGCTGGTCCATACCGGATCATACAGTGCGGCCAGCAACAGACCCACCACACCGGCATTGATGCCCATCAATGCGGACTGCATGCGGGCATTGGCGCGCAACTGTTGCCAGAACGGCAACGCACCGGCAATCAACAAAAAGGATGGCGTGAAAATGGCAAGCAAACAGATGATGCCTCCCAGCCACGCCGTGGGCGCCTGCGTCATCGACGCACCGAGGAACGCCGCAAAGGTAAACAGGGGACCCGGCACCGCCTGCGCCGCGCCGTAACCAGCCAGGAACATGTCTTCCTGCACCCAACCGGTGGGCACCACTTCCGCCTGCAACAGGGGTAACACCACATGGCCACCACCAAACACCAGCGACCCGGCCCGATAGAAAGAATCGATCAGCGCCAGCGTTTGTGAGGGGAACAGTTGCAATAGCAGCGGCAGCGCAAACAACAAAACAAAAAACAGGCACAGAAAGAATGCGCCAGTGCCACGGCTGACCGGCACCTGCCAGTCGTCAATAGCATCGGTTGCGGGTGGTTTGAACATGACCAGGCCTGCCAGCCCCGCTGCCACGATCACACCCAGCTGCGCGTAAACGGTTGGCAACATCAGTACCAGACAGGTTGCGATGACCATCAAGGTGATGCGCGGGGTGTCCGGACACAGGTTACGCGCCATGCCCCATACGGCCTGCGCAACCACCGCGACCGCGACCACTTTCAGCCCGCTCAACAGCCCCGACGACACAGTGCCATCGGCAAAACCGGTGATACCCACCGCCAGTAGAATCAAAGCCAACGCTGAGGGCAGCGTAAAACCCAGCCAGGCCGCCAATGCGCCGGTATAGCCGGCCCGCGACAGCCCCACAGCCAGACCCACCTGACTGCTGGCCGGACCAGGCAGAAACTGGCACAGCGCGACCAGGTCGGCATAACTCTGTTCGCTGAGCCAGTGTCGACGACTGACAAATTCGTCACGGAAATAGCCGATGTGGGCAATCGGTCCGCCGAAGGAGGTCAGGCCCAGACGCAGAAATACAAAAAAAGTTTCCAGTGCGCTGGCTTTGTTGTCGCGTTGGTCTGACATGAAAACTCCCGTGCCAATCAATTCTGCAGTGCGGCCAGAAACTCCTTCACTGCGGTTGCATTGCCTTTGAACACCACACGCTCGTGATGTTTGCGACCCTGATAGTCGTACATCGGATCGTAGTAGTCGCGCAGCAGGCTGCGAATCCAGACCCGGTGTTCAGTGTTGTCGCCCGCCCGATGCGCCTGAATCGCGTGCTCCATCTGCTCACTGATGAAGGTGTATTGTTCGCCGCCCAGACGTTTGCGCACGCGGAACAGGGAGTCACGCAGATCCTCGATGAACAGTTCAAAACCCTGTTCGTCACCTGCGTGCTGCTGCCACTCGGCAGACTTGCGCAGGATGTAGTTGATGTAGGAGTGTTCGGTACGCGCCTCCAGATCACTTTGCAGCTGGATCAGCGGCGCTTTTGCCATGGTTTCACGCAGCACATGCGGCAGCGCACAACGACCGATCAGGCGGCTTTCATCTTCCAGCACCATGGGTTTGCCCGGATGTCGATACTGATGTTTGAGCATGGCAATGATCAGCCGGTTCTCAAAATCAATCTGTGACGGCTGCCCGTCCGCGCGTCTGCCAAAGGCACTGCCCCGGTGATTGGCGATGCCTTCCAGATCAACCGCGTCAGGTACCTCCAGTAACAGGTCGGTTTTTGCCGACCCGGTGTGTCCCGCCAGTATCAGGATTTTCTGATCAAGGCAGATCTGCTCTAAACAACTCAGCAGAAACTGCCGCATGGCTTTGTAACCGCCTTCGACCCGCGGGTAGTCGAGGCCGGCGTCGTGCAGCCATTGCTGGCAGATCTGCGAACGCAGGCCACCGCGAAAACAATACAGATAGCCAGTGGGGTGCTGACGCGCGTGCTCCAGCCAGGCATTGATTCTCTGCGTTTTGGTCTCGCCATTGACCAGCTGATGCCCCAGCGCCATAGCGGCCTGTTGTCCGTGCTCTTTGTAACAGGTGCCCACCGCAGCGCGTTCGTCGTCGGTCATCAAAGGCAGATTGACGGCGTCAGGAAATGCACCGCGCGCAAACTCCACGGGCGCTCGCGTATCGATCAGCGGTGTATCGTTGAGAAACAGCGACAGGTAGTCTTGTGTATCGACCCGCATATCAGACCAGCCACACACGAAAATCTGAATTATTGACCAATGTGTCCGATACCGCTTTCAATTCCCCGATCGGTGAGCACAAGGCGTCAGCCACGCCCTGCTGGCGCAGCACCGCCTCGACTTCGTCTCGGCTGTCGGGCTCGACCGCAATCAGCAGACCGCCACTGGTTTGCGGATCACATAACAGATGACGCTGAGCATCATCCATCGGGGCCAGTTTATGGCCATAGCTGTCGAAGTTACGCAATGTGCCGCCTGGCACACAACCTTGTGCAATGTAGTCGCGCACCGCTGGCAGCACAGGTACCCGGTCGGTGTCGAGATCGGCATATAAATCACTTCCCTCGCACATTTCCAGCAGATGCCCCATCAGGCCAAACCCGGTGACATCAGTCATCGCTTTGACGCCGGCAATCTGCGCCAGCGCCAGCCCGGGCGTGTTGAGCTGACACATGACGTCGCGCGCCAGAAATTCGTGCTCGGGCTTCAGTTTGTTCTGCTTTTGCGCGGTGGTCAGCACACCCACTCCCAGCGGCTTGGTCAGATACAGCAGACAACCGGCCGTCGCGGTGTTGTTCTGTTTCAGGTGCTCGCGTGCCACCAGCCCGGTCACGGCGAGGCCAAACACCGGCTCCGGGCAATCAATGCTGTGACCACCTGCCAGCACCATGCCCGCATCCGCGCAGGCCTGACGCCCCCCATCTACCACCTGACCGGCGATCTCCGGCGACAGCTTGTCCACCGGCCAGCCCAGAATGGCAATGGCCATCAACGGGCGGCCGCCCATGGCGTATATATCACTGATGGCATTGGTGGCCGCTATGCGCCCGAAGTCAAACGGATCGTCGGCAATGGGCATAAAAAAATCCGTCGTACTGAGGATAACCTGGCCGTTGCCGATGTCATAGGCAGCAGCGTCATCTTTGGAACTGTTGCCCACCAGCAAGTCGGGGTCAGTGGCAAACTGTCGTTGCGAGGCCAGTATACGGTCAAGCACCGCCGGGGCGATCTTGCAACCGCAGCCAGCGCCGTGACTGAAGGCGGTGAGACGAATTGAACGGGCCTTGGCCGCCGGATCAGAAGATGACATGGTGATTTCCGAGAAGTCGAATTTGTCCGGATTATATCGCGCCAGACCGGCAATTACTCTCATCACGATAGTAACGGAGGGACAGCACGAGTACTCTTGACCGCAATGGAGGAACGCAGTTATGGACGACAGAGATATGGCAGCATTTACGCATAACAGTGATGAACCCCACGATGAGCGCTCTTTGGCGCAGCGTTGGGACGAAGATGGTTATTTGTTGCTGCGGGGATTCTTTGATCCACTACGTATCAGACGCATCAATGACCTGGTCGACCGGTTGTGGGATGAGCGCCGGGACACAAACAGTAATCTGGTCATCGACGTAGGCCTGAATACCGCTCAGCATCACAGAATCCGGTTCCATGACGCACCTGATAAATCCCGGACATCTCCCCACAAAATCAATGACCTGTACCTGAACTACGAAGAAATCCGGCAGGTAGTTCTGGATCAGGAGCTTACCCGCATTATTGGGCAGTTACTGCAAGGCACGCCTCTGGTCATCAATACGCTCAACTTTGAACTTGGGTCACAGCAGGATGATCATGTTGATACGTTTTACATGCCACCCAGAAAACAAAATTGCATGCTGGCCACATGGATAGCGCTGGAGCCGGTTTCGATTGAGGCAGGCCCTATTCGCTACTACCCGCGAAGTCACAAAATACCCCCTTATCTGTTCTCCCATGGTAAAACCAACGCCATCGCATCGGAGCTGCCCGGATTTTACGAGTATATGGCCAGAGAGCTCGAAAGCAGACGTATTGATCCCAGAGTGTTTACCGCCGAAGCGGGCGATCTGTTTATCTGGCACGCTCAGCTCCTGCATGGCGGAACACCCATAAAGGATGCGGCTAAAACCCGCCGTTCCCTGGTGACACATTATTTCCGCAAGGCCGAGTACCGGCATCTGTTCTGGCGCCTGAAAAAGGTCCACGAGAACGGCTACTTCTACAAAAGGCCGCATCAGGCACCGAGCTGAACCAACGTCTTCAGGCTGATCAGACATCTTGACGCCTTTGCGGGAATGAAGGATTCTGCTCTGCACGCGTTGCAACTTGTCTGCATCAACAGCTTGCCCAGGGAGACTCGATTATGATCAAGCATTGGCTTTCGCTCTCGGTTTTCAGCGCTGGTTTGCTGGCGGCCACGTCGGCATTTGCCCAGGTCGGCGACGGCAACAACGCCCTGCCCGATGGGCCGGGCAAGGATCTGGTTGAAATTGCCTGCACGTCCTGCCACGGTCTCAATCTGATTCAGCGCTCCGCTGGTTATGCCTCTGCCGCTGACTGGCACCGGGTATTTTCCACCATGGTCAGGTTGCCCGACGCGCAGGCAGAAACCATTGCCAACTACCTGGCCACGCACTTCCCCGAAGACACCAGCCGCCGCCCGAATCTGATTAGCGGTGACTTCAATATCGATATTACAGAGTGGCAGGTGCCCACCCTGGGGCAGCGTTCACGTGACCCTGCCGAAGCCCCGGATGGCTCCATCTGGTGGACGGGCATGTGGGCCAGCCTTGCCGGTCGTCTGGACCCTGAAACCGGACAGATGGATGAATTCAAATTACCGCCGGGCGCGCGCCCACACACCATCGTGCCTGATGACGATGGCAATATCTGGTACACCGGTAACAGCAACAGCACCATCGGCATGCTGGACCCGGAAACCGGCATGGTCACTGAGTATCCGACTCAGGCACGCGACCCGCATTCGGCGGTGTTTCACCCCAATGGCAATCTGTTCTTTACCTCGCAGGGTGCGGGCATGCTTGGGCGGCTGAACCCGGACACGGGCGAGATGCGGGAAATCGCAACCGAACCCAGACCCTACGGCATCAAGGTGGATCAGGCTGGCGATGTGTGGATCGCCTACAACGGCACCAACAAGCTCGGCCGCATGGATCCGGACTCGATGGAGGTGCAATATTACGAGGTACCGGATGAGCGCACTCGCATCCGCCGCCTGGATCTGGACAGCCAGGGCAACGTGTGGTTCGTCAATTCCACGCTGGGCAAAATCGGCAGGCTGGACCCCACCACTGGCGACATAACGCAATGGGATTCGCCCAGCGGCGCCGACTCACATCCCTACTCCATGGCCGTCATTGACGATGTGATCTGGTACAACGAGTCCGGCATGCGGCCGGATGCGATGGTGCGCTTTGATCCGGCTTCCGAACGCTTCCAGAGTTGGGCGATTCCATCAGGCGTGGGCATTATCAGACACGTGTGGGTGACCGAGGACAACAACCTGTTGATCCACCAGAGCAGCAGCAACCAGATCGGTCTGGTCAGGATTCCCTGACATCGGCGCCAGCAACCTCGACGCGCCCGCTGTACAGATTGACCAGTTGCCAGCTTGCACCATCACTGGTGCCTGGCGGTGAGGCAAGCGGCACCGTCAGCATCGGTATGTGACTGCCGGCCTGGTTAGCCGTCTGCGGGTTTGGCCAGGGCCAGGCGGTCGCCACCACCGAGTTGAAGTGAATATTGCCAAGGCGACTTTGTTGCAGTTGATGCACATGGCCGTATATCACGTTGACCTGCTCAAACGGCGCCAGCATGGCGTGCAGCATGTCAGCGTCATCCGTCCAGAAGTTCCACGACTTACGTATTTTCTGCAGAGGTGAATGAGATAAAACCACAATCGGCGTACTGCGTTCAATTCGGTCCAGGTCTGCCTGCAGCCATTGCCGCTGCATGTCTCCGACCATGAACGGTGACATGCGCGGACTGTCCAGGCCCGTCATCTCCGCCATGCGGCGTTCAGCAGATTCCCAGCGGTGCAGCGTCCAGTCTTCGCAGGTGAGGACACTGTTCAGCACAATGAAATGTACGCCCTTGTGATCAAAACTGTAGTTCTGCCGACCGAACAATTCGCGCCAGTGCGCACCCAGATCAAGATAGTAGTCGTGTTCGCCCATGACCATGTGTACAGGACAGTGCAGGCGGGACAGAATATCGGCACCATGATCCAGCTCTGCTTTGCTGCCCAGCTGCGCCAGATCGCCACCGAACACAACAAAGTCGGGGCGCGGCGCCATCAGATTGACTTCGTTGACTGCCCGCAGCAACGCCTGATCCTGACGCCGGACAAACTGACTGCCGCGTATTTGCTGCAGATGTGAATCAGAAATGCAGGCAAAACTGAAATCATTCTGCGCCTGCGCGAATGCCAGTTTTACCACGCTGACCGGCACCACACCCGCGATGGCCGTTTTCAATGCTGTGCCAATAAAGTTGCGCCGATCCATTGCTGCTCTCCTGCGGCCAGACTGCTTTCCCGGCCTGATACGCCCTGCGCGTTGAGGTAAGCTGATTGTTCTCCGCCTGCAACTGAACGTCAACCTTGTTGTATTCAGAAACAACCGTTTATCGATTGATATCCGGGCTTCCGGTGGACACCCGTGACAGGATTGACTATAGTTCTGCCCGCATCCCTTCAACCAGCAAAGCACCCGCGTTATTATGGCTCGAGGCACTCTCTATACAATCTCCGCACCCTCGGGCGCCGGTAAAACCAGTCTGGTCAACGCCCTGCTGGCCGACGGTGACAAGGCGCTGTGCGTATCAGTCTCCCATACCACCCGGACCATGCGACCGGGGGAAGAGCATGGGGTCAATTATCACTTTGTGTCCCGCGACCAGTTCACGACCATGCGTGAGACAGGAGACTTCTTGGAGTCCGCCGAGGTATTCGGCAATCTGTACGGCACCTCGCGGGCCTGGGTGCAGGAACAGTTGGACCAGGGCATGGATGTGATCCTGGAAATCGACTGGCAAGGCGCCGGGCAGGTGCGCAAGCTGATCAAACCGGTGAAAAGCATCTTTATCCTGCCACCTTCGCTGGCCACGCTGCAGGAGCGCCTGACCGGCCGCGGCCAGGACGATGAAGCGACCATTGCCGGCCGCATGCAGCTGGCCAAAAACGAAATCTCGCATTACGGTGAAGCTGACTATCTGGTGATCAATGACCAGTTTGACTCGGCCCTGGACGATCTGCGCGCCATCGTGCGTGCCGCCCGCCTGGAGCGCGAGCAGCAACTGCGCAATAACGGGCTGTTGCTGCAGGACTTGTTAGCCTGATCATCGTTTTTCAACAGCATGACTGAAGCTTTTCCGGCTGTTTCACTGAATTTGCATGCAAGCTGTGTATAAATTCAGTATCATAGCCGGTCCTCTGTTATACGCACCGATGTTCGTCGGCCTGATGTCTCCGCCAGCGATTCGTCAAATAACGGCGTAACTGAATTTCAGCAACAAATTTTGGATCAACAAGAAGGCAGGTTTTATATGGCACGTATTACCGTAGAAGATTGTCTGGACAAGGTAGACAATCGCTTTCAACTGGTGATGATCTCCAGCAAACGCGCACGTCAACTGCAAACCGGTGGCAAAGACGCCCTGGTTCCTGAAGACAATGACAAACCGACCGTGATCGCACTGCGCGAAATCGCGGAAGGCCTGGTAGACGTCAGCATCCTGAAAGCACGCCCCGCACCCGCCCGCGAAATGGCAGAAGCCGAACTGGATGCCACGGCTGCCATGATGGGCGCTATCGTGGCAGACTCTGACGCAGAACCTGCAGAAGAGCCACTGTCAGAAGACGAGTAAGCACTAAAGGAGTCGGCTGGTGACATTAACAATCGACTCTCTTGCCAACAGCCTTTCCGGCTACCTGGCATCCGATCAGGTGAACAGTGTCCGCCGCGCCTATTTTTACGCGGAACAGGCCCACGATGGTCAGTTCCGCCGCAGCGGCGAACCTTACGTCACCCACCCGCTGGCCGTGGCCAATATCCTCAGTGAAATGCACATGGACCATCAAAGCCTGATGGCTGCCATGCTGCATGATGTCATTGAAGACACGGGCGTCAGTAAAACCGCCGTCAAAAGTCAGTTTGGTGAAACCGTTGCCGACATGGTCGACGGCGTCAGCAAGCTCAACAAGATTACCTTCAGCAGCCATGCTGAGGCTCAGGCCGAAAACTTCCAGAAGATGGCGCTGGCCATGGCCCGCGATTTGCGCGTTATTCTGGTGAAGCTGGCTGACCGTCTACACAATATGCGCACCCTGGATGTGCTGAGCCCGGAAAAACGCCGTCGCATCGCCAGGGAAACGCTGGATATTTACTCGCCAATCGCTGCCCGCCTGGGCATGAACGCCGTTCGCGTAGAGTTCGAAGAACTGGGTTTTGACGCCCTTTACCCCATGCGCGCACGACGCATTAATGCCGCCGTCAAAGCCATCCGCGGCAACCGCAAGGAAATTGTCAAACAGGTGCAAAGCGCCATCGAAGCCTGCATGGAGCGCGAAGGCCTGCCCGGACGCACCATCGGCCGGGAAAAACACCTGTACAGCATCTACGAAAAGATGCGCACCAAGCGCAAATCCTTCTCGGAAATCATGGATGTGTATGCTTTTCGCATTGTGGTCGATTCGGTAGACACCTGTTACCGAGTGTTAGGCGCTGTTCATAATCTTTTTAAACCCGTTCCCGGCCGTTTCAAGGATTATATCGCCATTCCCAAGGCCAACGGCTACCAGTCCCTGCATACAACCCTGTTCGGCATGCACGGTGTGCCCATCGAAATACAGATCCGCACCGAAGAGATGGAAGCCATGGCCAACAACGGCATCGCCGCACACTGGCTGTACAAATCCTCTGATGACACGCCCAGCAACGCGCACATCCGGGCGCGTCAATGGGTCAACGGATTGCTGGAAATGCAGCAAAATGCCGGCAACTCCCTCGAATTTATTGAAAACGTCAAGATTGATCTGTTCCCGGACGAGATCTACGTGTTCACGCCCAAAGGTCGCATCCTGGAGTTGCCCGCCGGCTCGACCGCCGTCGATTTTGCCTACGCCGTGCATACCGACGTTGGCAACAGTTGTGTTGCCTGCCGTATCAGTCGGCGCCTGGCACCGCTAAGTGAGCCGCTGGAAAGCGGCCAGACTGTGGAGATCATCACCACGCCCGGCGCCCAGCCCAATCCGGCCTGGCTCAGCTTTGTGGTCACCGGCAAGGCGCGCAGCAACATACGCCATTACCTGAAGAATCAACGCGAATCTGAATCCATTGCCCTGGGTCGGCGCCTGCTCAACAAATCGCTGGCCGGCCATGGCGCGCAGCTGGAAAAACTCGATGCCGAACAGATGCAGCAATTGCTGGCGCAGCTTAACGTCAGTGAACTGGACACCCTGCTAAGCGACATTGGTCTGGGCAATCGCATGGCACATATCGTGGCGCAGAAAATGTTCCCGGAAGATACCCGGGAGCCCCTGCCCAAGGCCATCAGCAAAGACTCCAAACAGGCGTCGCTGGCCATTCGTGGTTCCGAAGGCATGGTGATGAGTTATGCCAAATGCTGTTACCCGATTCCGGGCGACCCCATCGTTGGCCATATCAGCTCCGGCCGCGGCATGGTCATCCACACTGAAACCTGTAACAACATTGCGGAAATCCGGCAGCAGCCGGAGAAGGTTTTCCCGGTGCGCTGGGATCCGGACGTGGAAGGCGAGTTCGCTGTGGAAATTCGCGTCGAGCTGGAAAATGAACGCGGTATCATTGCCAAGCTGGCTACTGCCATCACCAGCAAGGAAGCCAATATCGAACGTATCAGCACTGTGGAGCGTGATGCCCGTTTCAGCATCGTCAACCTGCTGCTTAACGTGCGCAATCGTATTCACCTGGCGCGGGTAATGAAACACGTGCGCCAGATCAAACCGGTGACGCGGGTCGCGCGGGTAAAGAGCCGAAAGCTGCTCAAACCCATTAAAGGCGGTATTGCACCTGATGTTTTAAGGCGCCATCATTGAATGTAAGCAGTCACCAACCAGAACCCAATCGCACATTTGACAAGGACCCTATCATGGCCGACAAACAAGCTATCTCGACCGACCGCGCCCCCTCTGCCATCGGCCCGTATTCCCAGGCCATCAAAAGCGGCAACATGGTATTTCTGTCCGGACAGATTCCACTTGATCCGGTATCCATGGAGGTGGTTGAGGGCGACATCGAGGCGCAGGCCCGCCAGGTACTGGACAATCTGGTGGCGGTGGCCACCGAGGCAGGAGGTACCCTGGATGACTGCGTCAAATTGACTATCTACATGACCGACCTGGCTAATTTCGCCGTGGTAAATACCACCATGCAACAGTATTTCCAGACGCCTTATCCGGCGCGCGCCACCATCGAAGTATCAGCCTTGCCGCGCGGCGTACAGGTCGAAATCGACGCCATCATGATATTGCCCGCTACGGCTTGAACCCCGCCACCGTGTCAGATCAGGTGGCTGTGAGCGACATCCCGGTGACCCGGCTCAACGGCGTTGCAGCGCGGCTGGCCGAGCGACTGGCCACGCTGCATCTGCATACCGTGCAAGACCTGCTGTTTCATTTGCCGCTACGCTATCAGGACCGCACGCGAATCGCCTCCATCGGCAGGGTGCGGCTTGGCGACGACGTCATGCTGGAGGCAGAGATTCTCAGCTGTGAGGTGGACTTCGGCCGACGCCGCAGCCTGGTGTGCAAAATCAAGGATGCCGGTGGCATCATCAGCCTGCGTTTTTTCCACTTCAGCGCAGCGCAGAAAAAGATGTTGGCCCCCGGCAATGTGTTGCGCTGTTACGGCGAAATTCGCAGCGGTAAAACCGGCTACGAGATTTACCATCCGGAATACCAGGTACTCAAGCCCGGCGAAGTCGCCCCGGTCGCTGACCGGCTGACACCCATTTACCCCGCCACCGAGGGTCTGCAGCAAACCCGCCTGCGCAAGCTGATTGATCAGGCGCTGGGATTTCTGCAGTCACCACAAAGTCTGCCTGACTGGATTCCTGCCGACATTCTGCAACGCTTCTCCTATCCGAGCCTGGGCGACGCACTGCAGTATCTGCACTACCCGCCAGTGCAGGCGCCCGTGACCCAGCTACTCAACGGAGAGCATCCGGCACAGCAGCGTCTGGCGTTTGAAGAATTGCTCAGCCACCGCCTGTGCCTGCGCCGCCTGCGCCAGCAGTCCGCCCAGTTTCAGGCCCCGGTGATGACCGCCCGCAATGGTCTGGGCCAGACCTTCCTGCAACAACTGCCATTTGCGCTGACCGGCGCACAAACCCGGGTATGCCGGGAAATCAGCCACGACCTGACGCTCGGCCAGCCCATGCTGCGGCTGTTGCAGGGTGACGTTGGCTCCGGCAAAACGGTGGTCGCTGCCCTGGCCGCACTGCAGGCCGTCGACAGCGGATACCAGGCGGTGATCATGGCGCCCACAGAGATTCTGGCTGAACAACATCATGTAAATTTCACCCAATGGCTGGCGCCTCTGGGGCTGCAACCCGGCTGGCTCAGCGGCAAAGTCAAAGGCCGCCTGCGCCAGCAGACTCTGCAGGCCCTGCAAGATGGCAGCTGCAAGATTGCCGTCGGCACCCACGCGCTGTTTCAGGACGAAGTCAACTTCAATCGGCTGGGGCTCATTATCATCGACGAACAGCACCGGTTTGGTGTACATCAGCGGCTCGCGTTGCGGGAAAAAGGCAATACCGGCCAGACCATTCCACACCAACTGGTCATGACGGCAACACCCATCCCGCGCACGCTGGCCATGAGCGCCTACGCCGATCTGGATTGCAGCGTGCTTGATGAACTGCCACCGGGGCGCACGCCGGTCAACACCGTCATCATCTCCAACGAACGCCGCGATGAGGTTATTGACCGTATCCATCAAGCCTGCCTGCAGGGCAATCAGGCCTACTGGGTGTGCACGTTGATAGAGGAGTCAGAAGCCTTGCAGTGCCAGGCAGCAGAGGCCACACTGGCAGCATTACAGACGCAACTGCCGGACCTGAACATCGGCCTGGTGCATGGCCGCATGAAACCCGCCGATAAAAGTGCTGTCATGACTCAATTTAAACAGGGGGAACTGCATTTGCTGGTCGCCACCACGGTTATTGAAGTCGGTGTTGACGTGCCCAATGCCAGCCTGATGATCATCGAGAACCCCGAACGCCTGGGTCTGGCGCAGTTACACCAATTGCGCGGCCGGGTTGGCAGAGGTGCCAAAGCCAGTCATTGCCTGTTGCTGTACCAGACGCCCTTGTCGCAGCTGGGCAAGCAGCGCCTGGGCATCATGCGCGACAGCAACGACGGTTTTTACATCGCCGAGCAGGATCTGGCCATTCGCGGCCCCGGGCAGGTACTCGGAACCCGGCAAACCGGTCTGATGAGTTTCAGAATTGCCGAATTGTCGCGTGACGCTGCCTTGCTTGATCCGGTAAAATCGGCCGCAGAAGCAATTGAACATGACTATCCTTCACATATCGACGCGCTGGTAAACCGCTGGCTCGGCGACCGGGAACTTTACGGCAATGTCTGATTATAAACCTGCAGTGCGCAGCGTCCTGTTTAAGGACGATCGCAATCTGGTGCAATGTATTCTGCCTACCGACTCACTTCTGGATTTACGCACCCTGCTGAGTGTGACAGACCGTGAACTGGTGCCCATCACTCAGCAGGAAATCGTCAGCGCCAGCCGCAGTCGCCGATTGCAGCCGCTGGCAGAGTGCCGGGACTTTTTTGTCCTGCCGACCTTCATTGACAGCAGCCTGAGTGCAGACGATTCACTGGCCGTGGATGAAAACGGGCTGACATTGTCTGCGCTGCGGGAGACCTTGCACGCGCGTGAAGTCAGTATTCGTCACCTGGCCTTCACCATTGCCGCTGACGACTTGCAACAGGACTTGCCTGAAGCAGAGCAGGACTCCCAGCAGATCAGCGATTCCATACGCCACTTCACCTCCCTGCGCATTCGTCAGCGCCTGGATGAAACGCTGGAGATTCCGCCGCTGTCGGCGACTGCTGATCGCATCATGGCATTGCGCGCGAACCCCAACGCCTCGGTGTCCGAGCTGACCAGCATAGTAGAAGCCGATCCCAGCCTGGCTGCGCAGGTCGTCAGCTGGGCGTCATCGCCCTATTACGCCGCCCCGGGCAAAATCCGTTCAGTGCAGGACGCTATTGTCCGGGTGTTGGGTTTTGACCTGGTGAGCAATCTGGCCATCGGTCTGATACTGGGTAAAACCGTTGAAGTGCCAAAAGATCAGAGCGCCGGTTTTACGCCATACTGGCTGCAGGCAGTCTATTGCTCTACCGCTGTTGAAGCTATGGCCCGCATGGTACCGGGCAGCAAGCGGCCGCGCCAGGGCATGATCTACCTGTCCGGCCTGCTGCATAATTTTGGTTATCTGGTGCTCGCACACACCTTTCCCGAGCATTTCTCCACCATTTGTCGCTACGCTGAAGCCAACCCCCAGATCAGCCACGTTGCCATCGAGAAGCACCTGATCGGTATCAGCCGCGAACAGATCAGTGCCTGGTTGATGCAGTCCTGGAATATGCCTGAGGAAGTCTCTACCGCCCTGCGCTACCAGCAGGATGCCGACTACACCGGTCCCCATGCTATCTATGCCAATCTGATCTACATTGCCATGCGCCTGTTCCGTCAACACGGAATCGGCGACGCCCCACCAGAAACGGTCAGCGACGAGATGTTCGAGCGCTGCGGCCTGGATCGCGAACGCTGCGAGGCGCTGATCGATAAACTGGTGTTGTCGGCAGACATCACCCTGATCGCTGATCAGATGTCGATCTGAACCAGGGCCGGGACCAACGCATGCGACCGACAATGTTCATTAACGATCAGTTGCAAAAGTATTTACCCCGGGTTCACGCGCGTCTGCCGGCGTTTATCTTGCTGACCCGCCTGAACAAGCCCATCGGCACCCTGTTGTTATTGTGGCCAACACTGAGCGCGCTTTGGCTGGCGGCCGAAGGCTGGCCACACTGGCATCTGCTGGTGATTTTTGCACTGGGTACCTTGCTGATGCGCTCTGCCGGTTGCTGCATTAATGACTTTGCTGACAGCCATATTGACGGCGACGTGCTACGCACTGAAAATCGCGCAATCGTCACGGGTCAGATCACCCGCAAAGAGGCCATGCTCTGTTTTCTGGGGCTTTGCCTGGTCGCGTTCTCGTTGTTGCTGTTCACCAACTTGCTGACCATCTGGATGTCTCTCGGCGCGGTTGTCCTCACCGCCCTGTATCCCTTCATGAAACGCTACACACATCTGCCACAGCTGGTGCTTGGCATGGCGTTTTCCTGGGGCATTCTGATGACATTTACCGCGCAAACGGGCCAGCTGCCACCCGCAACCGCGTGGGTACTGTATGCCGCCAATTGTCTGTGGACCGTGGCTTATGACACACAGTACGCCATGGTGGATCGCGAGTACGACCTTAAAATTGGCGTCAAATCCACAGCCATTCTGTTTGGTGATGCTGACCGGGTGATGATCGGTGCGCTGCAGGGTATGTTCCTGTTTGCTTTGTTTCTGGCCGGTGGTCAGTTTCAACTGTCCGGTGTTTACTATCTGGGTTTACTGGTGGCTGCCGGCCTGCTGATCTATCAACAATGGTTGATTCGCACCCGGGAAGCCGATGCCTGTTTCAAAGCCTTCCTCAATAACCACTGGGTAGGACTGGCTGTTTTTGTCGGGGTCGTGTTCGGGGTCTAGCCCCGCCGTCAGACTGGCTGCACCCCACGGCGCAATTGCGCTAACCTGCTGACTGCGCGATACTTGTCTCAGCAGTCGCCATCGCGACTACCTCAATTTTTCAAGCTACTTTTCTCATGCTGCTTTTCTTAAGCTACTACCTGGATTTTTAACTATGAACAAAACACTGTTCGCTTTACTGTTTTTACTGACTCTGGGCGCCTGCGGCGAACCCCCGGCGCCCCCGGCAGCACCAGAGACGCCTCCCGCCGAAACGGCGAGCCAGGCCGAAACACAAACCGAAACCGAGCGCCTCAATGCCTGGTTTGACGCCAAATACGAAGAACAGCTTCAGTTCAGCCCCATTGGCATGACATTTCAGGGGATAAAGGACCGTTACGGCGAAATTGATGACATGTCCGTCGAAGCTGAAGACGCACAAGTGGAATGGATGCGCCAAAGCGTAGAGGAAATGCAACGTGAGTTTGACTACGACGCCCTGACTCTGGAAGCCCAGACTTCGTGGGATATCTGGACCTACCAGTACGAACAGGCGGCGCGCGCTGCAGAATTTCAGTACAACGGCCTGGTCTTTGAGCAAATGAATGGCGCCCAGGGCTTTCTGCCCACTTTTCTGATCAGCTTCCACAATGTCGAGGACGTCACGGATTATGAGGCATTTGTCTCCCGTCTGTCGGAATCGGCGCGGGCGCTGGATCAACTGATTGAGCGTGCAGAGACTTCCGCCGAGCGTGGTGTGATCACACCCGGGTTTGCGCTGGAAAAGGTCATTGATCAATCACAGAATGTCATTACCGGCGCACCGTTTACCGACGGTGACGATTCTGCCATCTGGGCTGCCGCCAAGAACAATATGGCCACGCTGGTGGAAGCTGGTCAGCTGGAACAACCCGATGCCGATGCCCTGCTTGAGCGCACCGAGTCTGCACTGACACAGGACTTCGGTCCCGCGTTTGAGCGAATCATTGCCTGGGCAGAAGGAGAAATGGACAAAGTGCCAGAGGTGTCGACCGGTCTGGTGTCACAACCCAATGGCGAGGCTTATTATCAATTCCGACTGGCCAATCAGACCACCACCGACCTGACCGCCGATGAGATCCACGAAATCGGTCTGGCCGACGTCGCACGTCTGCGCAGCGAAATGGAAGCGGTCAAGGACAGCACCGGCTTTGACGGTTCGCTGCAGGAGTTCTTTGTCATGTTGCGTGAGACGCGCGATGACGAACGCTTCTATTACCCCAATAACGATGAAGGTCGTCAGGCCTACATTGATGATGCCACCGCTGCCATCGAAAATATCAAGGCGCAACTGCCCAATTACTTCGCCACGCTGCCGCAGGCCGACCTGGTTGTGCGTCGGGTCGAGGCTTTCCGTGAACAGGATGGTGCGCCGCAACATTACTACCCTGGCACTCCCGATGGCTCACGTCCCGGCGTGTATTACGCGCATTTGTCAGACATGAACGCCATGCCCAAGTCCGAGATGGAAGTGATTGCCTATCACGAAGGCCTGCCCGGTCATCACATGCAGATCTCCATCGCGCAGGAACTGGAGAACATGCCGCGCTTCCGCACCCAGGCCGGCTTTACCGCCTACTCCGAAGGCTGGGGGCTGTACTCCGAATACCTGGCCAGCGAGATGCCCGATACCTATGAGGACCCTTATTCCCAGTTTGGTCGCCTGACCTCGGAAATGTGGCGCGCCATCCGCCTGGTAGTAGACACCGGCCTGCATTCCAAAGGCTGGACCGAGCAGGAAGCCATCGATTATTTTGCCGCTAACTCGTCTGTGCCGCTGACTGCCATCACCACCGAGGTACAGCGCTACATCGTGATGCCGGCGCAGGCCACATCCTACAAGATTGGCATGATCAAGATGCTTGAGCTGCGTGCAAATGCTCGTGAGGCGCTGGGTGAGGACTTCGATATTCGTGAATTCCACGATACCGTGTTGCTCGGTGGCGCCATGCCCCTGCATCTGCTGGAAAGACGGGTGAATCAGTGGATAGAGGACGTGAAAGCGCGCTGAAACATCTGACCCTGTCCCTGCCAGTCTATCTGCCCATGTTCGCATGAGCAGATAGACTGGCGGAGTGGCAATCCGCACATCTTCCGGAAACCTGCCAGAACCATTCCCGATTTATTCCCATGACCTGCTATTCACCTGCCTGACACACCATCTGCCTCATTGTGGCGCATACTTGTGCAGCACCCAAAATGACGCACTATTTTAGTGCATTCCGCCTGGCGTGCGACCTACGTATAGCGCTCAAAACTACGTCATTCGGGCACCTTGCAATATTGGCCCGCTCTTTGCAGAACCATTCAGCAAGAAAGTCACTACTTTCGAAAACGACAAAATAACGCAGGACTGCTTACTATCAAGCACGGATTTATCTTGGAGAAAACATATGAAACGATTGACCCAACTCGCAGCAGGTTTGGCACTGGCATCAAGCGCACTGGTAGCTTCCACAAGCGCATCAGCAGAAGTGTCTTACAATATCGGTTATGCATCTGAGTACTACTTCCGCGGTGTTCTGCAGAAAAACTCCTCTGCCAGCGCTGGTATCGACTTCGAATCAGAAGGTTTTTACGCGGGTAGCTGGGCAGCCGACGTGGGCGATGGCCTGGAAGTCGATGGTTATTTTGGATATGGCATCGAAACCGATTCTGGCCTGTCAGCCAGCATTGGCTACACCGGCTACTTCTACACCGGTGAATTTGACGACACTTATCAGGAAATAAATTTTGGTCTGGGCTACGGCATGTTCAGCCTGGGCTACTCCGTGGGTGAGTGGGAAGGTTTCGGTGCATCGGAAGATTACGACTTCCTGGATCTGACCATTACTGGTGAATCAGGTCTGTACGGCACAGTCGGTATCTGGGGTGACGAATTCGACGGCGAGTACCTGGAAGTGGGTTATGGCTTCAGCTTCGCGGACTTCGATATGGGCATCGCAGGCATCATCAACAGCGAAGAGCTGTCTGACGAAGTCGGTTCCAGCGGCCGCCCGACCACAGGCGAAGCCATTGTGTTCTCAATCGGCAAATCCTGGTAATACCCATATCTGCAGACCCACATCTGTAGTGTGATGAAAAGGCTCCTTCGGGAGCCTTTTTTTATATCTGTCGTTTTTGATTCCGTACCTAAAAGCGTCCGGCACTTGATTTTTGACTGACATTGGCGTAACTATTTCACATGCATCACCCGTATGAGTAACAACGGCGAGATATCAGGACAGATATCAGGAGAGATGGATATGCCCAAGACCCTTGCCCGTCCAGCCTCAGCAATGCTTCTCAAGATGGCAGCCTTCATATCCATCGGCCTGGCAACAACAACCGTCGCCGCCGATACCGAATTCATTGACACCATCCCCATTGATCTTGCCAAGGTCTTATTGAGCGGCGCAGGGACAACGATGGAGGTAGGCATATACTCGGACGTTCCTGACGACTTCCCCGCGTTTACTTTGCCCGACGGCGCCATGGTTCTTGGCAGTGTCGATCAGGGGCACAATCAACAAGTGATTCTGGTCAGCGACGGTGATGGTCAGCAACAGCGCGAAGCATTGATTGACTCGCTGGAGCAGGGCGGTTTTCTGCTGTTACGACCGATGGGAGCAGCCATGCCACAGACCGGCTTTGTGTCCGCGAACCCGCAAATCCCAAGCGTACCGGCGCAGCTTTGCCACGATATGCAGGGCCTCGTCTATCTGCGACAACACTCGGATGCTGATCGCACATTCATCAATATGACGGCAATACCTGAGAATAGTCGCGGCGGCTACTCATGTGCCAATATGGCTGCGCAGGCTGCCAACCGCGGGAGCCCGGCATTCTTAAGCGCATCGACAGGCCTGCACTCTCTGCACAGCAGCATGCCCCGTCTGATATTGCCGGAGGAAGCCGCCACACAATCCCCGCGCATGCCCGCTTTTGTGTCCGGATCAAGTGATCAGGTTGAATCAAAGATTAATTTCGCCATCGCGTGGTCGCTGCCAGAGGTGTATGACTTTTTTGCCGGGCAACTGGCAGACCAGGACTGGTTGCCTGATGGACAGATCACCGGTAACCGGGTGGCGCTGAGCGCATGGACACGGGAAGAGAATAATCAATTGTTGCTGGGCACATTGCGCCTGGTCAGCAGCGAAGATGAGGGTTATGAAGCGGTGTTTGAAGTGTCAGTGCTGGATTGATGGCGCCGGTGTATTGCGTTTTATGTACTCTGCACAAACTGGCTGCATGCTAAGGCCATGCCGTCAGGGCCGGATATCGCCTCAACGGCGCCCACTGTCTTGATGTAGTCTTCAGCAGCATCGGGATGGGTCGGGGCGCTGAGTGCCCGGTCGCGGGAATGTTAAGGACAAGGTAATGCTACCTGCCGGGGCAGCCGATTGTCCAATTTCCGGGCACGCAAAATCGCAAGACTCATCGAGTTGCCGGGAGTACTTTGAGCTCTCGCTCGTACTCCTCATAGGGCCCGATCACCCGGTCCAGGCACGCCTCCTGGCGTGACGGCAACTCCCGGAGGCACTCATTGCGCTGGTGGAGGCGCATATTGTCATATACCGCTTTGTTGCTGCACGCGGCAAGGACCGATGCCGCCAGAACGATTAATAAGGATTTCCTGATGTCAGCACTTCCCGTTGTCTTCCAGATAACGAACGACCAGCACCATGGCGTTGCGCGCGGCGTTCCCTTCGCGGTGCCTCTCCATGAACCGGATGATAGCCGGCACATCGAACAGGCCGGGCGACGCCCTGCAATAGAAGGCTTCCAGGTAAGCAGTCTCTTCATCCAGCGTAGCAATCAGATCCAGCGCCCCGCCCACATAAGCATGTAGGCGCGGGTGGTCGCTGCAGTCACCGGGAAATGAATCGCAAATACCGATGAACTGCTCCACGGTCAACGCGGACAAATTGCTGGAGTGCAGGCACAGCCCTCCCGACAGAATCAGCGCGAACATACGGATGAGCATTGGAAAGTCCTCTTGACAAATTTATGTTTTACGATAATCTATTACTGTTTTACAATAATGTCAAGAGGCCTGCCATGACCCGTCATTTTTCCTTGCTGATCGCCCGAGGCTGCCTGGTCCTGCTGGTTCTGGTGCCCGCCGCCGCTGTCTATTTCGCCATCGACATCGACGCTTTCGCTGCCCTGGCCCGCCGCATTCTGGACCTGCCGATACAGTGGCAAAGCGTCTCCTCCATGCAATGGTATGGCTTCTGGTTGCTGACCACGCTGTATGTTGCCATCGGCACAGGGGGGCTCTACTTCCTGCGCCGCGCATTCACCAATTTCGCGAGGGGGGAGTTGTTCAATGCGGCCAACAGCCGCGACCTGCGGTGGTTCTCGATCTTCCTGTTCATGCAGGC
Source organism: Pseudohongiella sp. (assembly GCF_040877505.1). NCBI lineage: Bacteria > Pseudomonadati > Pseudomonadota > Gammaproteobacteria > Pseudomonadales > Pseudohongiellaceae > Pseudohongiella > Pseudohongiella sp. The sequence goes on along the minus strand of NZ_JBBDNQ010000008.1, from coordinate 24,800 downwards.
GCTGGCCGGACCCCTGCATTCCGCTTTGTCCAGCGTCCTGCTGTCACTGAACCACCCGCCCGGCCAACGCATGCTGTCCATCACTCTGGGCAGTGATGAAATCAGGCTGATCGCCCTGGCCATGATCCTGTGGGTGGTGAGCAGCCTGCTGGTCAAGGGCTGTCAGCTTCAGCGTGAAAACCAACAGTTTGTCTAGGAAGCCGCCATGCCGATTGTTGTAAATCTGGATGTCATGCTCGCCAAGCGTAAAATGAGTGGCAAGGAACTGGCGGCTGCCGTGGGAATCACGGAGCCGAACCTGTCGCTGCTGCGTACTGGCAAGGTCAAGGGTGTGCGCTTTTCGACGCTTGAACGCATCTGCGAAGTGCTGGCGTGTCAACCTGGCGATATATTGGCGTACGAAGCAATGGTTCCCCGGGACAGTCAGATTCCGCTATCGCCTGCTCGTCAGATGATAAACCAGATGCCCAGCAACCATACATAAACCATATCCGTATGGTGATCGCCCAGTTCGCTGTGAAGCACCTCCAGGGTGCCGCGGTGGTTGGCGCCAGATTCAGACGACGGTTGCAGATTTAACGCCATGCCGTCAGGGCCGGATATCGCCTCAACGGCGCCCACTGTCCAGATGTAGTCTTCAGCAGCATCAGCGTCAAGGTCTGTTGATGCCTCAATCTGGAATATCGGTGCGGACAGGTTGGAGATCCACATGCCCATGACAAAATTGTCGTGGTGTGGCACCTCAGCGCCTGGTGGTGGTGCCATCGGGTATTGCAGGTGGCGCAGGATCAGTACCGGCGCATTGATATCCACTGCGCTGAGCGCGGACCAGTTGGCAGCGGGCTGCGTTTCCTGCGCCAGCAAGGCCGGTCCCGACGCCAAAATATCATCCTCGCGGTTGGTGACCAGAATCATCGTGTCATCCAGAAATGCAATGTAGGTCGGCTGGTCAGTGCTGTCGTCGCGATAGATATCAAACTGTGTATGACCCACACGCTGAATATTGCGGCGACTTGCGATGGTCTGCTGCAGACCATCGGTATTTTGTTCGGCAACGTAAAGCTGAAACGTATTCCGGCCTGAGCTGCCCATGCTGGCAGCCACATCCTGGTTGGACAGCGCCGTTGCGGCAACAGCCACACCATCACGCCGCAATCGCTCTGCAAGGTAGTGGGTCACTGGCATCGCGCTCGTCGGCGGCGGCATCACGGCCGGCACCTCGCGGCGGAATTCCGAACCGACAACGGTGTCAGCATCCATATCGATGTATCTGACAATGCCGATATTGTCGAAGGACTGGGGTATTGCGCCGAGGATTTTGTTGTTGGACAGCTCTGTTGCCAAAGCGTTGTTTCCGCTTATCAAGAGTGTTATCAACAAAAGCACCGAGTTCGTTCTATACTGTCTCACATTGAAACTCCCTTTTTACAGATCCAGCAAATTCATGCCGTTGACCCCTACGGCCAACCCACACGACCACCGAAGAATTTTATCGACTTAACAGTATTTTCATTTGAGATAACCACTAAAGGAATCAAGACTTTGCCCATAGAGGGCTGCCACCAACTGCTTCTGACTCCTCTGATAGTGACTATATAATAACCCTTTTCATCGTGCTGGAGTTCATGGTTCACTGTTCTTGCATGTGAACTTTCCCTGTCGTAGAAACCAATAACTAAATCGCCATTCAAATTCTGGAAATATTGCATCATTTCAGATTCAGGAAGCCCGATGGGAATATCTTCCAGAATCTGCTCTCTATTTATTACGATAGACATCATGAAGATCAACGAACTGGCTATGATAACTTTCATCTATAATCCTCGCGTATCGCCTACCACGCCTAGGGCCATCCCCCTCGGGCACCAAAGAATTTCATTTCTGAGACAGTCCTGTCATTCGAAACTACGACTATGGCACTAAGATAGCGCCCGAACGATGGCCACCACCGGTAACGCTGTACATCTGGAATACCAATAATATAGTAGTCAGCCTGCCCGGCCTCCAGGGAATGACTGACCGTATTGCCATCCGGCGAATTCTCACGCGTGAAGTATCGTATCCTGTCTTCATCTTTCAATTCCCTGGAATAAGCTACTGCGTCATCTTCCGGCATACCTACAGGGATATCGTCCACAATCCGCTCTCGGGTAATGACGGTCATCATCGCGAGCAACACTGTGCTGAATAAAAGCTCTGACATTAGCGATTCCTCACATTTTACGAAGCTGGTTCAGCCCACCTCATGGGCAGGGAATAACGGCATTGGCACCGGGCGCCCACACCTTTGCCCTGGGCCGCTGTAGTGTCGTTATGATCGGTACGGACTGGAGCGCGTACGAAGTAATGGCCAGCGTATCGCGTGGCTATTGCATAGGCAATATACGTCCATCTTCACGCCCGAAAAGTTGAACAACCCGACGGTTGATGATATCAATGCTGACGTCAATCGGATCTGACAATACAGAGGGTGCACCGTATGGGAGCGTTGGGCGTTGTACTGGTCTTGGCCTTGCTGATCGGCGCAGTTCTAGGCTGGGTAACTTTTTTCCAGATCAAGCACCTCCGTCGCGAACTTGAATCGCTGCAAGAGCAGCTCAAGACCCAGTCCGTGCTTCCCCAATTTCAACAAGAGTCTCAACAAGCTTCCCCACCCGACCCTCATCACAGCCCGCAACACGCCATTGGGCAAACCTCACTGCAAAGCGGTGACAAAGAGCCGCCTGCAGCAGCCAGCGACGATCCGTGGGTGTCCGGCGCCACCACGGTGTATTCAAGCCCTGTCTGGCTGACGCATTTGCAGGACCAGTGGATGGCCTGGCTCGGGGGCCTGTGCGTCGGACTCGCGGGTATCTTCATGGTGCGTTATTCCATCGAGCAGGGTTTGCTTGGCCCTGCCGCCCGAATCACCCTGGCATTGCTGACCGGTATCGCGTTGCACGGCATCGCAGAATGGCTGCGCCGACGCAGCAGCGGGCCTGTACATGCGCTGGCGGCAATGGCCGGAGGTGCCAGCATGACACTGTTTGCCGCCTTGCTGGCAGCATTACATCTGTACCAGATGTTGCCGCCGCTACTCGCGTTTGTGTTGCTTGCCCTGGTCGCACTGCTGACGATGGCGCTGGCGGTCATCCATGGTCCGTTGATGGCAATCATGGGGCTGATCTCGGCTTATGCCATCCCGCTCTTGGTCGACACCGGCAGCGGCAACGTCTCCGGTGTACTGGCTTACACGCTGGTGATCAGTGCCGCTGCCATGGTGCTCATGCATTTTGTTTACCGGCACTGGCTTTGGTTCAGCATGGTGCTGGGTTCACTGTGCTGGTGGACGTTATCACTGCTGACCAGCGGACCGGAAGCGGTACGCGGGCTGTACCTGGCGACTCTGGCTTACCTGGTTGTTGCCGGCCCCGCGCGTGACTGGACATTGATGCAAGCGGACAACGCGCAGGCGTTTTCCGACTTTCGCTCTAAATGGTTTGCTGGCAGATTGGTAGCCGAAGCGCCGGTGGCGATGACCCTGCTGCTGATTGTGCTGGCGTTTGCTGTTTCCATCTACGCCACGCCCATCAGTGGCGGTGCAATTTATTACTGGACACCGTTGGTGGTGCTGCTGTTTTTATTCGGGCGGCACAAAACATCACTGAGCTGGCTGCCATGGCTGTCACTGGGCTTGCAGGCGGTGGCGTGGGTCGGCATCGGCATACGCACCGACGGAGAAGGCTTCCGGCTTATCGCTTTTGCAGAAAGCAGTCAAACTGTTTTTATGCTTTTTGCGTCCTGGATGACGGCTTTGTATGTGGGGCTGGCGCTGTGGATCCTGCGTATCCGCGCACACGAAACCCGCTGGTTATCGCTTGCCCTGTTGTCACCGCTGATCTGGCTGACGCTGTGTTATCTGCTGGTGCCAACGCTCTCCGGATCTCTGCTTTGGGCTTGCATTTCAGTGATACTTGGCGCTGTTTACCTGGCGTTAGCTGGCATGCGAATGAGAAAATCAGCGAGCCCTGAGGCCAGTTCCTGGATGATCGTCGCAGGGCATTTTGCCTATTCGCTGGCGGTAGTAATTCTATTGAGCGAGGCCAGCCTGACACTGGCGTTGTCTGCACAACTGTTTTCGTTAGCGTGGGTTATCTGGCGCTTTGATCTTCCGCACATGAATCTTCTGATCAAGGCTGTGTTGGCGGTCGTTATCGCACGGCTCACCTTTAATCCCTGGCTGCTCGCCTATTCCGCTGAAGTCCACTGGTCCCTGTGGAGCTACGGTGGCTCTGCGTTATTCTGCGCGCTGGCAGCATGGCGCACCGACAAAGCCCTGCCACTGCGGCGCTGGCTGGAGGCGGCGACATTGCACTTGCTGGTATTAACATTATGGGCTGAGACGCGCTACTGGTTATACAGCGGCGATGTTTTTGCTGCACAGTTCAATCTGCTGGAGGCCGCGATCAACACCGCCCTGTGGTCGTCGCTGGGCCTGGTCTATCACTTTCGCTCCACTACCAGCCAGAGTCTCGAGCCGCTCTATCAGCTGCTATCAAAAATACTGCTCGTGCTGTCACTGGCCGTTTATGCTCTGATGCTGACGGTCCTGAATCCGTACTGGAGCGATGAGCAGGTCGCAACCACACCTGTCTTTAACGTGCTGTTGCTGGCCTACGGGTTTCCGGTGCTGACCAGCGCGCTGGTTTATCGTACGTTTACCCGCACTTCTCCCCGAGCAGCCCGTCAATACGGGGCCGTGTTCAAACGCTGCGCTGCCGCCATCTGTGCGCTGGCTGCGTTTGTTTTTGTCAGCATGCAGATTCGTCATCTGTGGCAGGGCCAGCTTGATCTCAGCCTGCCCACCGGCAACGCCGAGTTGTATACCTATTCGGCGGTGTGCCTGGTGATGGCGGTGGCAGCGATGCTGGCTGGCGCGGCGCGATATGGACAGCGCGTCTACCGGGTCGGTCTGGGCTTACTGGTTGTGGTAATCGCCAAACTGTTCCTGGTTGACATGGCAGATCTGGACGGCATGCTGCGAGTCGCCTCGTTCATGGGCCTGGGCTTGAGTCTGCTGGGGCTGGCATATCTGTATCAGAAATTTGAGTTCAGGCACCGAGTTTCTTACGGTCCGGATGATTGACGGCATCAGAGCGTGTGATGCTTGTCCCTGGCTAACAGGCTGCTAAACTGATTGTTCTGTTTGCTGATATCGTCCACGCCTGAGTTTCAGTTCGTTTATCCCCCATACCAATTCTGTAGTTGAAGCTTTGGAACCCTGGAAAACTCTTTTGTGTTACGGGTGATCAGTGTTGCGTTGTTGGCGAGGGCTGTCCCGGCTATCAGAAGGTCATGTGGCCCGATGGGTGTACCCTTTTTGTCAAGCGTGGCTCGTATTGAGGCGGTCAGTGCGGCTTCCGGCCTCCCAAACGGCAGCACATTGACCAGCGAGCAGAGTTCTTCCAACTGTTGTTGCCGCTTTTTCGGGGAGCTCGACCTGGCAATGCCATACTCCAGTTCGTAAATGACAATTGCCGGGATGCCAATCTTTTTTGGCGGCACCATCAACATCCGTCGCGAGACATCACCCAGGCCTTTAAAAAAGTAAATTAGTATATTGGTGTCGAGCACAACCATTAAAACGCCTCTCTTGGCACGTCGTCGGTATGGGTTGCCCGAATGTCGTCTTCCGAAGGGAAATCGCTCCAGCTGCCCGCCATCTCCACAACGGACTGAGGCCAGTCGTTGGTGACCTTGTCCTGAACCAGTTGAGCAATCCATTTACTTTTGGAGATCTGAGCCGATTTCACCGCTGCGTTCATTTTTTTCTCAATTTCGTCTTCCAGATATATTGTTACCTGACCCATATAATCACCCTCTCAATATATGTGTAATTATATGTGCATGTTTACTGTTTGTACAAGTACGGGGTTGCTAAGACCAGGCAACATTCAAGATGGTTACTGATATTCTTAGTCTGATTTAACGCAGCTTGCCCAAGCAATTTTAATTCGAGGGCGCGGCTCTGCCGGATCCCCGCGCCCGTCAGGCCCTGACGAACCTAGGCGCGGCACCGTTACCATTGCTTCGACAGGCGTTGGCTCAGCCGGACAGAAACGGCAGGCTCAGCTTCGCCAACGCATCGCGCGCCACCAGAAACCCGGCAATCCCGATGATCCAGCCGACGGTGGTTTCCCCGTGCCGGCTGATCCAGGCGTCCAGCTTTATTAGCACGGGCTCTACCAGACGCTGGCTGACTTTTAGGAGTGTCAGTAGCAGCAGCGCTGGCACCACCATGACCAGACAGTAGGCTGCCAGCAATCCGACGACCGCAGGCGCGGCCAGTTCAGAAGTGCTTAAAATGGCAATGCCCGCCAGATAAGGCAGCATGGTGGCCACCTCCGCCAGCGCGGCGAGCAATGCAATCGTCATCAGGAAGCGGGCGGAAACGTTCTCGCCGGAGGCCCGTTCACGCCAGCGCGCAGCCCGATCGGGTTTGCCCAGGCGACGGCTGCGTTTGCTGTCGAACCGAAAACTCACCACAATCAGAACCACACCCAACAGCAATTGGCCCCAGACCAGGACCGGGTGGTCCGTGAACTGCCCGAGGGCGCCCAGCAGCGGCGCAGCACCCAGCATCAGCACGATCCCGACCAGAAGATAAAACAGTGCGATGGTGGCCAGGTAGAGCAGTATCCGCATTGGCTTCACGCCGCCGGGAGCCAGCAGCAACCAGACGGGTATAAAAAGCGTGCCGATACTGGTGCTGTCCAGCAGCGCCAGCCCGGTCAGGCTCAGGATGAGTGACAGATCCACGGAGGTGATTCCGTTTATGCAGTTAATAGATGAGAGCTAAATTAGCACAACTGTGTTAAATAAACCAACGAGCCATGCTAGACTCTGTACATGCCCAAAATCGTTGATCATGATCGCAAGCGCGAAGAGATCGCTCATGCCGTCTGGCGCCTGGTGATCCGGGACGGCATGGCTGAAGTCAGTGTGCGCAATGTGGCGCGCGAGGCAGGCATGTCCCAGGGCGCGCTTCGTTATTATTTCTCCACCCGGACTGATCTGGTGTTGTTCAGCATGCAACAGGTCACAGCCCAGGTGACGCAGCGGGTGCAGGTTCTCCTGCAACAGCCCGGTTCGCCGCAACAGCGGGTTCGGGAAATGCTCCTGCAAATTCTGCCCATGGATGAACAACGCCGCCTGGAACTGCGGATCTGGTGGATCCTGGTGCATTATTCACTCACCGATGAACGACTGCAGGCGCATACTTCCACGGTGTATGACCAGCTTCAGGGCATCATGCAGGGTGCCATCGAGTACCTGAATGTCAGCGACGCACTGCGCCCCGGCACGGACGTCAATTTCGAAGTCGAGCGCCTGTATTCGCTGGTCGACGGGCTGGCGCTACATGCCATTCTTAAACCCGGTGCCATGACCCCAGGCATCATCGAGCGTGTGCTGGACGGCCACCTCGACAGTATCACCCGATAGCGTAAGGCTGGTTTACACTTTTGGTGCGATAACGTCCAGTGGCGCCAGGGGGTATCGAGGACGAACAGATTTCTCTGGAGGGTGCTGCTGCTATCGGCAGTTAGGGCATTGCGTAACTTTTATCCTGACAGGGAAAAAGGGGACGGAAGATATTCATAAAGAATATCCTCCGTCCCCTTTCTTTTCCCCTTTCTTTCAGATCAGAAGAACGCCTGAATGCCGGTCTGTGCCCGACCCAGAATCAGCGCGTGGATGTCCTGCGTGCCTTCGTAGGTGTTGACCACTTCCAGGTTCTGCATGTGACGCATGATCGGGTATTCATCAGAGATACCGTTACCGCCCAGCATGTCGCGTGCTTCACGTGCCACTTCTAATGCTTTCAGGCAGGAGTTGCGCTTGAGCAGGGAGATCAATGGAATGCCGAGCTTGCCTTCATCTTTCAGGCGGGTGGCCTGCAGACAGCCTAGCAGTGCCAGGCTGATGTCAGTTTGCATGACGGCCAGTTTTTTCTGGATCAGCTGATTCGCGGCCAGCGGGCGCTTGAACTGTTTGCGATCCATGGTGTAGCTCAGTGCGGTGTGCCAGCAGGTTTCGGCAGCACCCAGGGCGCCCCAGGCAATGCCCAGTCGGGCAGAGTTCAGACAGCTGAACGGACCTTTCAGGCCTTCCACATGCGGCAGCATGTTTTCTTCCGGCACAAACACATCTTCCATGACGATCTCACCGGTGATGGAAGCGCGCAGTCCCAGCTTGCCTTCAATCTTGGGCGCAGACAGGCCTTTCATGCCCTTGTCCAGAATGAAGCCCTTGATGATGCCATCGTCGTTTTTGGCCCAGACAATAAACACATCTGCGATCGGTGAATTGGAGATCCAGTTCTTGGCGCCACTCAGGTTATAACCGCCATCCACTGTGCGGGCACGGGTGACCATGCCGCTCGGATCAGAGCCGTGGTCCGGCTCGGTCAGGCCGAAGCAACCAATGAACTCACCTGATGCCAGCTTGGGCAGGTATTTCTGTTTCTGCTCTTCGCTACCAAAAGCATGAATCGGGTGCATGACCAGTGACGACTGCACGCTGAACATGGAGCGATAACCGGAATCAACCGCTTCCACTTCCTTGGCGATCAGGCCATAACTGACATAATTGGTGCCGGTGCAGCCGTAGCCGTCCAGAGCAGGTCCGAGCAGGCCCAGTTCACCCATCTCACGGAAAATGGCCGGGTCAGTGTTTTCATTGCGGTAGGCGTCGCGCACGCGTGGCAGCAGTTTTTCCTGGGCGTATTGTCTGGCGGTATCCCGGATCATGCGCTCTTCTTCGGTCAGCATGCTTTCCATCAAGAAGGGATCTTTCCAGTCAAAACTCGCGTTGTCTGGTTTTGCAGACATAATCAACTCCTACCTAGAACTTCAAAGAATGTTTGTGTACGGCATTATATACGCTCAGCGCGAAAAATTGGGGCACTGTTTGGCACCGAGCAAAGGTTCGATATTTTATCAGCAAGCCCTTCCGGTAAAAAGCGCTAATTTGCCCGTGTGTACGCACCCGGTTCCAGCTAGAATACGAGGTTATGGACGTATCTTACATTCTCGACTCCCTGAACGACGAACAACGCCGCGCGGTGGCCGCCCCGCCGGCCAGCATGCTGGTGCTGGCCGGTGCCGGCAGTGGCAAAACCCGTGTGCTGGTGCATCGTATCGCCTGGCTGATGCAGACCGAGGGCATATCACCCTATGGCATTATGGCGGTGACCTTTACCAACAAGGCCGCGCGCGAAATGCGCAGCCGTATTGAAGAGCTGTTGGGGCACCCGCCCGGCGGCATGTGGGTGGGCACCTTCCACGGCCTTGCCCATCGCCTGCTGCGCATGCACTGGAAAGAAGCCAACCTGCCGGAAAACTTCAATATTCTGGATAGCGACGATCAGCTGCGTCTGATCAAACGGCTGTGCAAAGCACTGGCAGTGAATGACGAAAAATGGCCGCCAAAACAGATTCAGTGGTACATCAACGGCCAGAAAGATGAAGGCCTGCGCGCCAAACACATTGAACACATGGGTGATGACTACACCCGCACCATGCTCACCGTGTATAGCGCCTACGAAGAGGCGTGTCAGCGTGGTGGCATGGTGGACTTTGCCGAGATTCTGCTGCGTGCCCACGAGTTGTGGCTGAACAACCCCGAGTTGCTGGCGCATTATCAGCACCGCTTCCGCCATGTGCTGGTCGACGAGTTTCAGGACACTAACGCTGTACAGTACGCCTGGCTGCGTGTCCTGGCCGGCAGCAGCGGCCACCTGATGGTGGTGGGCGATGACGACCAGTCCATTTACGGCTGGCGCGGCGCACGCATCGAGAACATTCAGCAGTTCAACACCGACTTTGCCGGCGCCGAAATCATTCGCCTGGAACAGAATTACCGCTCCACCTCCAATATTCTGAAAGCCGCCAATCACCTGATTGCCAACAACCAGGGGCGTCTGGGCAAGGAATTGTGGACCGAGGGCAACGAGGGCGAAACCATCTCCCTGTACGATGCCTTTAACGAGCAGGACGAAGCACGTTTCATCGTTGATCGTCTGACAGATTGGATGAACACCGGCCATCGGCTGACGGAGGCCGCCATCCTGTACCGTTCCAACGCCCAGTCGCGCGAACTTGAAGAAGCCCTGTTGCGCGTGGCCATGCCCTATCGCATTTATGGCGGCCAGCGCTTCTATGACCGTCTGGAAATCCGTAATGCGCTGGCCTACCTGCGCCTGGTGATCAACCGCGATGACGACACCGCCATGGAGCGGGTTATCAATGTGCCCACGCGTGGCATCGGCTCCAAAACCCTGGACGGCCTGCGCGATATGGCCCGCCGAGAAGGTTATTCGCTGTGGGCGGCATGCGCACAAAGCATCGATCACAAACTGCTGCCGGCGCGTGCATCGGCGGCCGTGCAGGCCTTCATTCGGCTGATTGATGAGATGGACGAGCATTGCCAGAGCCTGGAGCTGGGCGAAAAAGTCGCGCACGTGATCAAACAGAGCGGCCTGGTTGCCCACCATGAAAAGGAAGGCGGCGACAAAGCCCAGGCCCGCATTGAAAACCTGGACGAACTGATCACCGCGACGCGCAGCTTTGCCGAGGATGCCACCGATGACATGCTGGACGAAGAAGACGGCGCCCGCAGTGACCGTGATGTGTTGTCGGCGTTTCTGGATCAGGCGGCGCTGGACGCTGGTGAAGCGCAGGCCTCGGAAAGCGACGACGCCGTGCAGTTGATGACCCTGCACAGCGCCAAAGGTCTGGAATTCCCGCTGGTATTCATGTGTGGCATGGAAGAAGGCCTGTTCCCGCACAAGATGTCGATGGAGAACCTCAGCGGCATCGAGGAAGAGCGCCGCCTGTGTTACGTCGGTATTACCCGCGCCATGCAGAAGCTGTATCTGACCAGCGCCGAATCCCGTCGTCTGCACGGGGATGTGAATATCTGCCGGCCGTCTCGTTTCATTCGCGAACTGCCGCAGGACCTGATCGAGCCGATCCGCATGAAAACCACCATTCAGCGGCCGTCGGCGCCGCCCCCCGGGCGACAGCCGCACTACCGTTCCGGCGCAGATGTGCCAGAGACCAACATCACCCTGGGCCAACGCGTGCGTCATGGCAAATTCGGCGAAGGTGTGGTGCTCAACTACGAGGGCAGTGGCCCCAATGCGCGTGTGCAGGTCAACTTCAAGGAAGCGGGCAGCAAATGGCTGGTACTGTCGTATGCGCGGCTGGAGCCGGTAGCCTGAAAAACCGTTTGCTCACAACCCTGCTTAAGGGCTATAACGGGCAAATAATAAATACGGGAGTTCTTCCATGTCAGTTCTGACCATCCTCGGCATTGTCATTTTTATCGCATTGCTGTTCAGCCTGTACAAATTCAAAAAACCGGATACCAGCTTGGCCAAGCAGGTGTTTATTGCACTTGTCCTGGGCGCGGCATACGGTTTTTTCCTGCAGCTTGTGCACGGCGGCGATATCGAACAGATTCGCCCTACCCTGACCTGGACTGATTTACCGGGTGACATCTATGTCTCTCTGCTGCGCATGATCATCATGCCGCTGGTGCTGGTGACCATGATTGCCGCGGTGGTGAAACTGCATGAAGTGGCGGCACTGGGCAAAATTGGCGGGTCGGTGATTGGTATTCTGGTGTTCACCACCATGATCGCGGCGCTGGTTGGCATTACCGTGACCACGGTATTTGGCCTGAGCGCCGAAGGCATGGTCGGCGGTGAACGCGAGGCTGCCCGTGCGGCCTTCCTCGATACCCGGGCGCCCGTGGTGGAAAATCTGACCATCGCGCAAACCATCGTTAATTTTATTCCCCGCAACATCTTTGCCGACCTGACGGAGGCCCGCAGCACCTCCATTATCGCCGTAGTGATTTTTGGCATGCTGTTTGGCCTGGCTGCGCTGCTGGTGAGTCGGGAGAAACCCGAGTACGCCGATCGCATCAAGGGCGGCACGGAGACCATCCAGGCCATCATCATGCGTCTGGTCAAGATCATCATGAGCCTGACCCCGTACGGCATTCTGTCGCTGGTGGCCTATGTGGTGGCCAGTTCCAATGGCAGTGATATCCTCAATCTGCTTGGTTTTGTCGTGGCGTCGTATGTGGCAATCGCCATCATGTTTGTGGTGCATGGTCTGCTGCTCAGCCTGTCCGGCAACAACCCCATGGAGTTCTACCGCAAAATCTGGCCGGTGCTGACCTTTGCCTTTGCCACCCGCAGCTCGGCAGCGACCATTCCATTAAATATCCGCACCCAGATCGAAGAGTTGAAGGTGCCGCCCTCTATCGCCAGTCTGTCGGCGTCCTTTGGCGCCACCATCGGCCAGAACGGCTGTGCGGGTATTTATCCGGCCATGCTGGCGGTGATGGCAGCGCCGACCGTGGGCATCAACCCGCTGGATCCGGGTTTCATCGTGACCCTGGTAGCGATCATCACCATCAGTTCATTCGGCGTTGCCGGTGTCGGTGGTGGTGCGACGTTCGCGGCACTGATTGTTCTGCCGGCCATGGGGCTGCCCATTGAACTGGTAGCGCTGCTGATCTCGATAGAGCCCCTGATAGATATGGGACGCACCGCCCTGAATGTCAGCGGGGCGATGACCAGCGGCAAGATTACCAGCCGGATAGTCACTGAGGGTGTTGGGCCCGAGCCGGATCCGGCCTGACTGTATCGGGTCTGAGGACAGCGCGCCGGATCACTTGATGCGGCGTGTGCGCCCGTTGTCATCGATGGCAACAAATATGAACAGACCCTCTGCTACCTTGCGCTGGGCGGCCTGGGTCAGCGAATTGGATATCCACACTTCGATGTTGATGTGCATGGAGCTACGCCCGACTTCCAGAATCTCGGCATAACAACTCACCACCGAGCCGACACTGACCGGGGCCAGGAATTCGACATTCTTGATGGCAACCGTTGCTGAGCGGCCGTGTGTCACCTGTTTGGTAGCGATACCCGCGGCCAGGTCCATCTGCGACACCAGCCAGCCGCCGAAAATATCGCCATTGGCATTGGTATCACGGGGCATGGCCAACGTCTGCAACGCCAGCTCGCCGGTGGGCGTCGGATCTCGGTCCATATCATCGTCAATCAGGCCCATCGGGAAAACTCCTTGTTGTCTTGTTATTGCGTAATATGCCTATGGTAGCAGCAATCCATGACATAGTTGCCAGGCAGCCTGTTAATTCATGCGAAGCCAGGCAGCAGCCAGCTGGAACGTAACCACCACCAGGCTCAGGCTGACCAGCAGCATGAACCAGGCAAACAGATGGTACAGACCCCGGTGCAATCGGGTTTTCACGCGATGCCACCACGACATTTGTGAATCAGCCATGGCTGGCACGCTGGCAAACATGCTCAGACCCGAAACCAGTAACAACAGCCACACCGTTGCCAGTACGGAGGGGATCAACCAGCGATCCTGCATCGGCACTGACGCGCCCGCGAGCACCCAGGCAGTGACCAGCATCATGATGACCAATCCCAGCACAGCGGGCCACTTCAAGCCCTGGTGGCGGGTCGCAAATCGTTCAAAGAGTACCAGCATAGTGTTTCGCGGGTTACAATACGCCCTAGTCGAGAATGAATTAATGTGAACAAGCTGTCGCCCGGAAAATCCCATGGACCACGAAAACAAGGACCACGAAAACCAGACTCTGCAGATTCCACTGATTGCCGGCTACAACGACAATGATGAACCCGTTGTTGAGCAGGTTACTGTGGTGCCGGTGGCCGGTAACGAGCAGACGCCTGGTTCGCAGGCCCGGACACAAGCCCCGTCGCAGCTCGGTGTTGAGCAGCCCGGCGAGTTTCGCCTGGTGAAATCTCCGGCGTTTGTTCGCGGGCTGGCGGCCGATGACCGGATTCGATATCCCGTGGAGAACGCCGCCACCTATGATCTGCTGGAGCACAGCGGTAATCTGAGCATCCGTGTTTTCAGCAAGCATAACACAGAGGAGCTGGACCAAGCGCTGACGCCCGAAATCGAGTTGATTGACGGACGGATTGATATCAGCAGCCCTGGCTTGCTGGTATATACCATTCACGTATCCATCGGCTTTCAGAAAATCGAAGACGTATTGCAAAAGACCCTGGCCCGCTTCCCGGACACCCTGTGGTTCTACGGAAACGTCTACGATCCTGCGGATGGGGTCACACCACTGAACTGGTGGCAGGACATCGCGCAATCTGTTTAGCATTGGCGACGTATCCATTGTATCTGTTTGCAATTCCGAGCTAATGTTAGTTGAGGCCCCTATGTTATTGGTACTTTCGCCCGCCAAGTCGCTTGATTTTGACAGCCCGGTGCCCACCGGCAAATTCACGCAGCCAGGCTACCTGGACGACTCGGCAAAGCTGATCGAAACCCTGCGTCAGAAATCCCCGGAGGACCTGTCTCAGCTGATGCATATCAGTGCCAAACTGGGCGAGCTGAATTTCCAGCGCAATCTGAACTGGCAGATCCCGTTTGATACCAGTAACGCGCGTCAGGCCATATATGCGTTTACCGGCGATGTTTATCTGGGGCTCGATGCCCGGGCGCTGAACCAGAAAGATATGGCCTACGCGCAGAATCATGTCCGGATATTGTCTGGCCTTTATGGTCTGTTGCGACCCCTGGACCTGATGCAGCCCTACCGTCTGGAGATGGGCACATCATTGCAGCATGACAACAACAGCAACCTGTATCAGTTCTGGGGTAGTCGACTAAGTGAGGGCCTGAATCAGGCCATGGCCGGACACAAAAGCCGGACGTTATTAAACTTGGCGTCTAATGAATACTTCCGTGCGGTCGATAAAAAGGTACTGGATGCTGACATAATCAGCCCGGTTTTCAGGGACTACAAAAACGGCCAATACAAGATCATCAGCTTTTTTGCCAAAAAAGCACGCGGCATGATGGCAGCACATGTCATCAAAAACCGTATCGATTCACCGGCCGGAATCTGCGAGTTCGACATGGCCGGCTACCGCTACAGTGCAAAAGACTCTACCGCCACAGCGCCGGTATTTTTACGTAAACAGGCTTGATATGAAAATTCGAATCCTGCTGATTGATGATGCGAGTTTTATTCGCGATCTGATCAAGCGAACCTTGCGCAAATACCTGCCCCAATGCGAAATCATTGAAGGCGCTGACGGCCGCAAAGCCCAGTCCATTCTGGGCCGGCAGCCTATCGATCTTATTCTCAGTGACTGGGAAATGCCCGGGTTGAGCGGTGAAGAACTGCTGCAATGGGTCCGCGCCGATGAAAAGCTGGCTCATATCCCATTTGTCATGATCACCAGCCTGGGTGGCAAAGAGCATATAATGCGCGCTGTGCAGGCCGGTGTCAGCGACTATCTGGGCAAGCCGTTTACCGGCGAAGAGCTGATGCAGAAGGTGAACAAGGCATTGATCAAATCCGGCAAGCTCACCAAGAGCGCATCAAGCTCGGCGGCCAAAGGCGGTCCTTTCAGTTCCCTGGAGATTCTCAGCGGCAAAGGCGACGGGATGCCCGGGGGTTCACTGGAGGCACTGACCGGTGGCGCCAAGCCCAAAGAAAAGGAAGCACCCAAACTCAAAGGCACGGCACTGGTGTTATGGGGGAAAATAGAATTTCGCTGCATGATCAAGGCGATCAGTATTGAGGAAGTGCTGCTGGTGTGCAAACGCGGCGCCGAACACCCCAGCGTTTTTGCGCAGACTACGGTGACGCTGTCTCCGGGCAACCAGGCCGGCAAGGCTATCAGTGATCTCAGGGCCTATGTACACAGCATCTCTGCCGTAGAAAAACGCCCGGATGCCGAGTTCCTGAATCTACTGTTGCGTTTTGATAATCCCGGTGAGGAGCAGCGCGCCTTGCTCAGTAGTTTTATTCTTGAGAATCCGTGACTGTATCGCTTTGCCGAAATGGCAGCTGTTCATTGGCCGCTGACTTGTAAGCCTGCACGTGCTGCACTTCCTGCTGACAGAAATCAGCAATGGCTGCACGGAATGCCGGATCTTTTATCCAGTGATACGATAACGTCGTAATCGGTTCAAAACCTCGTCTCAGTTTGTGCTCTCCCTGTGCACCCGCGTCAAACAGACTGATATTGTGCTGAATGCAATACTCGATACCCTGATAGTAACAGGTTTCGAAATGCAGATTATCGTAGTCCTGTTCAGCACCCCAGTAGCGACCAAACAGGGTATCAGCGCCTTTAAAAAATAAAGCGCCGGCAACAGGTCTGTTGTCTTTGACAGCCATCACAAGAAAAATATTCTCTGGCATGCTTTGATCAATCAAACGGAAAAATTCCCGGGTCAGATATCCGTGCTGTCCTCGTATCTGATAGGTGCTTTGATAGTACTGGTAAAAGATATCCCAGGTGTCTTCTGAAATATTGCCGCCCTCCAGACACTGAAAATCAATTCCTTGTGCCGCAACATCGGCACGCTCTTTGCGCAGGTTCTTGCGCTTGCGTGAGCTGAATGTTGCCAGAAAATCATCAAACGTTTTGTAGCCCTTGTTGCGCCAGTGGAACTGGCAGGCTTCGCGCCTGATCAGTTCTGTTTGCTGCAACGCTTCGGCGCTGCCCTGATCAGGAAACAAAATATGCCAGGAACTGGCGCCGATTTTTTCGGCATAGCGTTGCACCGCCTGTCTGATATGAGGCAGCCATTGTTGTAAGGCCTCATCATCACCCACCAGCACACGCGGCGACTGACTGGGAGTAAACGGGATGGCAGACAGCAATTTAGGGTAATACGGCTGGCCGTAGCGCTGATAGGCTTCCGCCCAGCCCCAGTCGAACACATATTCGCCGTACGAATGGCTTTTGATATACAAAGGCATGGCTGCCAGCATTTTATCGCGACCACCGGCGCTGTCCGCAACGATCAGGTGACAAGGCTGCCAGCCAGCATCCACCTGCACCGAACCACTTTGCTCCAGGGCCAGCAGAAATGCGTGCTTCAGGAACGGGCTCCGGTCCCGGACCAGCCGGTCCCACTGTCCTGCATCAATGTCCTGCATGGACAGGCCGATATGTATTTCCGGTGAAAGGTCTGTCATGTGTTCAAGATAGCCATGAGGATGGTACTGAAACCGTGCTTCCTGTTATATTCACACACTTACAGTCTCACTCTTTTAGTTTCACTCTTTTAGTTACAATTCGCAGTGTAACAGGAAGACAGCGGTGGATGCCCAGAATCTGATCAGCAAAATCAAGGAGCGACGCGAGTTGCTGCGCAAGTCCGAACGCAAAGTGGCTGACTTTGTCATCGACAATGCCGCCTCAGTGCTCGGTATGCGTATTGTCGACGTTGCAGCGCGCGCTGATGTCAGCGAGCCAACGGTCGTGCGTTTTTGCCGGGCGCTGGAGTTTGATGGTTTTCAGTCATTCAAGTTGCAACTGGCCCAGCATCTGGGCGCCAGCAGCAGTTATTCGCAGTTTTCGGTGGATGACTCGGATACCATCACCGATCTTAATCACAAGGTATTCGACTCTACGATTGGTTCGCTTATTACCGTGCGTGATGAGCTGGATCCGGTGGCTCTGGAACGTGCCATCGCCGCGATAAATCAGGCCAACCGGGTGGAATTTTACGGCTTCGGTGCTTCCGGCTCGGTGGCGTCCGATGCACAGCACAAGTTTTTCCGTCTGCAGTTGTCCAGTTCCGCGTATACCGACCCGCACATTCAGCACATGTCGGCAATCTCTCTGAGCCCCAAAGATGTGGTGGTGGCCATTTCCCAGTCAGGCCGCACCAAAGCGTTGATTCAGAGTGTGGAGCTGGCGCTTGAGGCCGGCGCCACGGTAGTGGGTCTGGCACCGCAGGATACGCCGCTGAGTAAACTGAGCACCATCCCGATCTATGTCAACATGGAGGAAGACCTGCAGGTCTTCACACCAGTATCGTCACGCATTGCCCACCTGCTGGTCATTGATGTGCTCGCCATGGGTGTAGCGCGGCTGCGTAAGGATCTGTTGAAGGACTATCTTAAACGTATCAACAAAAGCCTGCGCGCGCTGCGGACACAGAAACCCAGCGAGTAACCTTCGGGGCAATGCTGCTACAGGAGGCCACTGCGAAAGGGGATAAGGAGGATCGATGGTCAGGCGTCTAGCGCTTCGCTCTCTTTATTATAGCTGCGTCACCGCCGTTGTGTTGCTTGTGGCTTATCAGGTCTACCTGACGGTCTCCGGCCCCCGGTATCTGGCCCTGCATGCCTCACAGGTCGCAGCCATTCAAAGTCAATTGACGTCCAGTGACATGTTCGAATTTGCCGTGGTTGGCAATGTTAATAACTCTGTCAGTATTTTTCAAAATGAAATCATACCGTTAATCAATAACAGTGCGGCCGGGTTCACCATATCAGCAGGCAACGCGGTCAGCTCGGGTGCGACTGAAAACTACCGGTCAGTGCACAGAATATTCTCCAACCTCGAGAATCCCTGGTTGTTGACCTACGGCGACAATGAAGACTCTGACTTTGGTCAGTTCACTTTTTATGATGGGTTCGGCCCCTACTTCTATTCGTTCAACGCTGCCAACGCTCATTTTATTTTCCTCGATAACACGGATAACTCACATTACAACTGGCAGTTGCGTTGGCTGCAAAATGAACTGCAGGCATCCACTGCAGAGCATCGTTTTGTTTTTGTCTCATCTCCATTGCACGCTCCGGTCCCCGACACGCCTGCCTTTCAGTCTGACAGTTACTTCAGCCACGATCCGGTCCTGCAGGAACTGAAGTCGTTGTTTGTGGAATATAACGTAGACATGGTTTTTTCCTCTGAGATTTCTGTTTTTCATGATGAGACCGAAGACGGTGTTCGCTACATCACCACAGGTGGCGCCGGCGGCGTAGTCGTGGATGATTCCGACAGTTTTCATCACTACGTCAGAGTCAGTGTGGACGGTGAGCAGTTGAATGCCGAGGCAATTCGTCTCGAGAACTTGGACGCCTCCTGGCTCAAAACCCTTAACAGTATCTGGGCAGCCACTTACGCATTTTTCTATATCAGTTACTCAAGGTTCCTGATCATCGTCAGTGTGCTTTTTCTGCTTGCCCTGAAATTGCACCAACTTGTTTTTGAATCTACAGATTATTATGGGCGTTTTGCCATTGACGCCAGTGCCTGGCTCGGGAAGAAGAAACGAATACTTTATTTTACCAATAACTTCTTTCCTTTTATTTCCGGCGTCACTATTTCTATTGAGCGACTGATGCGTGGCCTCAGGGAAAAAGGTCATGATGTCAGAATCGTGGCGCCAAACTATGACAGCAATAACTACCCGACGGATGATGTTCATCGGGTTCGCACTCTGATCGCATTTGGCAAGCATCGTGAATTTCGTCTGGCAAATATTTTTCAATGGAATATCATGCGCTACTTTCGGCAATTCAAGCCAGATATTGTACATGTGCACCATCCGTTCTGGTTGGGCTCGACAGGCCTGTGGCTGGCACGTCGTTACAGAATTCCGGCCGTCTACACCTATCATACCCGCCTGGAGATGTACGCTCATTATGTACCGTTACCGGGCCGCATTTTCCGCAATGTCATTTCTCACGAATTGGTCCGGCGGTTCTGCAACAAATGCGACGGGGTAGTGGTACCCACGGTCTCAACAGAAGACTATCTACGGCTGATTGGCGTCAAGGTGCCTTTGTATGTCCAGCCAACAGGCATCGACTACCAACGTTTCAGTACGCGCGATGAAGAAAAAATCGCAACGCTTAGGCAGCAATGGGAAGTCACTGACGAAGCGTTAACGCTGATCAGTGTGTCACGGCTGGGAAAGGAGAAGAACATCGGCTTCATGCTCGACGCGATGGTGCACATTCGCGCCGGCAGCGGACGCGACGTCAGGCTTTTTCTGGTAGGCGAAGGCAATGAACGCAAGCAACTGGAAGAACAGATTGAGGCCCTTGAGCTGACCGATTGTGTCACTCTGGTGGGCGCTGTACCGCAAGATCAGATCCCCACGTTTTACCAGATGGCGGATATTTTTGTTTTTGCCTCCAAATCGGAAACTCAGGGTATGGTCATTCTCGAAGCCATGGCTGCCGGCCTGCCTGTCGTTGCCGTGCGGTCCAGCGGCACGGATGACGTCATCCGGCACGGGCAAACAGGTTACAAAACGCTGGAGCAGATAGAGGTCTGGAGCAATAGTGTGCTGGAGCTAATCCATAATGACAAGAAACGGGTCGAATTTGCCGGCAATGCCACTCAGTTCGCTGCCGATTACGACACCGACACCTTTGCCGGCAATATTGATGAATTCTACAGCGAATTGCTTACACGACGCGATTCTGGGACCTAGCCGGGAATTTTTTGCTCCAGATCCAGCGGATTGCCAGGAACACAATCAACAAGGCGATGCCTATGCCGACAGCCATCCAGACCTCTTCCCTGTCCTCAGCCTGCAGAATGCGGCCAAGCTGACCACCCAGTAATGTAACCACTGCCAGACCCGGAATAATACCGATAGCAGAGCCCAGCATGTAACGTGGGAACGGAAGCGAGAAAGCTCCTGCCATCAAATTGGTAAAGGTAAATGGCGCCAGTGGCAACAGATTAATGACAATCATGGAGCGAATGCTGCGCTCTCCCATATAGCGGCGCAGCGATGTCACATAACGTCCACTGTAGCGTTGCAATGGCGCTTCCCCCAGCATTCGCCCAACCCAAAAAGTCACTGCCGATGAGCTTAACGTTCCCGCGCCAGCATATAACAGGCCCCACCAGGGCCCGAACAGCATGGCGGTGACCACCACCAATACGGTCAGCGGGAACATGAGCAGAAGTGCCACAACATAGATCACGATAATCAGCGGCAGCAACCAGGGTGTCCGTTGCAGGGCAGACAGCTCTGTGATGAGATTGACCAGCCTGTCGGGCGTAATAAGTCCCTGCCCGGCCAGATAACGCCAACACAATGCCAGTATGATCATTAAAGCGATCACACTGACCAATCGAATTACCGGGCGATATCTGGCCAACACGTCATACCTCCGGGACACCCTCGAGTCCGCACGGACGCATCAAGGCTTACGCTTTTTCACTACTCAACCGTCACCGATTTAGCCAGATTTCTGGGGTGATCCACGTCGGTACCTTTGAGAATGGCCACATGGTAGGACAGTAATTGCAGCGGTATGGTATATAGAATAGGCGCCAGCACATCAGGCACTGGCGGCATACGAATCAGCCTGTAATCGCCTTCATCGTCAAAGCCGCCGGTTTCATCAGCAAACACAAATAATTTGCCGCCGCGGGCACTGACTTCAGCGAGATTACCCTTTAGTTTGCCCAGCAGCTCATCGTTCGGTGCTACTGCAATCACCGGCATCTTGTCATCAACAAGTGCCAGTGGGCCATGTTTCAACTCACCGGCGGGATAGGCTTCCGCATGAATATAGGAGATCTCTTTAAGCTTGAGCGCGCCTTCTTTGGCAACCGGATACTGGTTGCCGCGGCCCAGAAACAATGCGTGATGCTTGTCAGCAAAACTGATAGACAGTTCCTGTATGGCCTTGTCCAGCGCCAGCACCTGTTCAACCAGGTCCGGCAACTTGTGCAGATCCCTGATGTAATTTGCTTCAGTCTTCTCGTCCATGCCGTTGCGACGACCCAGTACCAGTGACAGCAGCAACAGTGCGCACAGTTGTGTGGTAAACGCCTTGGTGGACGCGACGCCAATTTCACGGCCCGCCATGGTCAACAGAGAGAAGTCCGATTCACGTACCAGCGAGCTGGTTGCAACATTGCAAATCGCCAGGCTACCGACATATCCCAATTCACTGGCGTAACGCAGCGCTGCGAGCGTATCGGCCGTTTCACCTGACTGAGATATGGTTACAAATAATGTGCCAGGACTCACAATAATATTGCGATATCGATAATCGCTGGCGATATCGACCTGACATGGCATCTTGGCAATATTTTCCAGCCAGTACTTGGTAATGAGTCCCGCATGGAAGCTGGTGCCACAGGCCACGATCTGGACATTGCTGACCTGATCAAATATGGCCTTCGCCTTGATACCAAACGCTTCTTCCAGAACATGATTTTCGCTGATACGGCCACTCAGGGTGTTTTTTATTACCGCGCCCTGCTCGTATATTTCCTTGAGCATAAAGTGGCCGTACTCACCTTTCTCGATCTCGGACAGATCGCTGCGGATACGCGTTCGCTTACGCTCAACCGGCTTGCCTTCGGAATAGATTCGAATAGAGTTGCGCTTGACCTCGGCAACATCACCTTCTTCCAGATAGATGAAACGGTCAGTGACCTGGCCCAGTGCCAGCGGGTCGGATGCAACAAAATTCTCACCGATACCCACACCAATAACCAGCGGACTGCCACTGCGCGCAACAACAAGCGTTTCCGGTTCATGCGTGCTGATAACACACAGTCCGTAGGCACCGTGCAGCATCGGTACGATTTTTTGTATGGCTGCCAGCAGGCCGGTTTTAGCCTGAGTCAGAGCCTGATGCACCAGGTGAACCACAACCTCGGTATCAGTATCCGACACAAATGCATAACCGTCTTCGATCAATTGTTTTCGCAGCGCGTCGTGGTTCTCGATAATGCCGTTGTGAACCAGAGCGAATTCACTGTTGGACATATGCGGGTGAGCATTTTTTTCACTGGGCACACCATGAGTTGCCCAGCGCGTATGTGCAATGCCGGTTTTGCCGTGGGTAGGATTTTCTTCGATTTTGGTGACCAGTTTTTTGACTTTACCAACAGCACGCACTGAGGTCAGCGTCCTGCCTTTATCATCGAGAACTGCCAGCCCGGCTGAATCATAGCCCCGGTATTCTAGTCGCTTTAAACCTTCGAGCAGTATTTCGACCACATCCCGCTGTGCCACTGCGCCCACGATTCCGCACATAAACAACCCCTGTTTTAACAGCTGATACTGTTATTTTTTAACCGGCCGTTTCCAGCCACTGATATTCTTTTGTTTGCCACGACCAATAGCGAGTGCGTTATCCGGCACATCCGAGGTAATGACGGAACCTGCACCCACGGTGGCACCTCGCCCGATGCTGACGGGCGCAACCAGCGCTGTATTTGAGCCCACAAATACACCAGCGTTGATCGTCGTTTTGTGCTTATTGACCCCATCATAGTTACAGGTAATGGTGCCAGCGCCGATATTTACATTTTCGCCAACACTGGCGTCACCGATATAGCTCAGGTGATTAACCTTGCTGTCGGGGCCGATCAAGGATTTTTTGGTTTCAACAAAATTACCAATCCTGACATTGTTACCGAGTTCTGTGCCCGGGCGCAATCGGGCAAAGGGCCCAATTTTGCAGCCCGATGACAAATTGGCGCCCTCAAGATGACTGTTGGCCAGGATCACACAATCGTCGCCAATATCACTGTCTATCAGAGTGACGTTGGGCCCGATAGTGACCCGGTCGCCAAGCCGGTTACTGCCCTCCATAATGATATTTGCATCCAGGCAGACGTCGCGTCCGATCAGCAAGGGCCCACGGATATCCAGGCGCGCCGGATCACGCACGGTGACCCCTTGAAGCGCCAGTTGTCGTGCCTGGCGGATCTGATAATCACGTTCCAGATCGGCGAGCTGAAGCCGATTATTGATTCCCTGCACTTCATTGTTGTCATGTGTTTGCAGGCTGGCAACTTTGTAGCCATCGGCACAGGCAAGAGCAACTGTATCCGTCAGGTAGTATTCACCCTGGGCATTGGCGGTGGTGAGCGATTTTAGCCAGTGTTTCAGGCGTCCGGCGTTGAAGGCCATAATGCCGGTGTTTATTTCCGTAATAAGCTTTTGCTGCGCCGAAGCGTCTTTTTCCTCCACTATTGCGGTTATTTCTCCCGCCTGATCGCGGATAATGCGGCCCAGCCCCTCTGGACTGTCAGTCACCAGGGTTAACACGGCGATACCTGTTGCCTCTGCCTGCTGCTGCAGCTGTTGCAGGCTGCCCGGTGTAATCAGCGGAACATCGCCATAGAGAACCAGCACCGTTTTGTCGTCGTCAATCGCCGGAGCAGCCTGCATCACGGCGTGTCCGGTTCCCAGCTGCTCGGTTTGTTCAACCCAGTTTAACTGTGCGTCGATGGGATGCTGATCGAAGTACGCCCTGATCTGCGCTGACTGAAAACCTGTTACCAGATAGATGTTGTCAGCATCGATGGCAACAGCTGCATCAAGCACGTGGCTCAACATCGGTTTGCCGGCAAGTGTGTGCAG
This sequence comes from Pseudohongiella sp., assembly GCF_040877505.1. Classification (NCBI taxonomy): domain Bacteria; kingdom Pseudomonadati; phylum Pseudomonadota; class Gammaproteobacteria; order Pseudomonadales; family Pseudohongiellaceae; genus Pseudohongiella; species Pseudohongiella sp. The sequence goes on along the minus strand of NZ_JBBDNQ010000008.1, from coordinate 558 downwards.
GACTTTGGGCAGATCAGAATACATCCGTGTCCCTTTGCCCGCTGCCAATACAATGACGTCTGTGCTCATGGTCTGTCCTGGATTACGTCCATAAAAAAAGGGTAGCGGTTAGGCTACCCTTTTTCCCCGGACTTTCAAAGCGATGTAAGTGTTACTTACGTATTTGCTTGAGTGCACGCAGCTGCGCCACGGCTTCTGCCAGCTGTGTTGCGGCACGTGAGTATTCGAACTCAGCATCCTTGTTGGCGATTGCCGACTGCACGTCTTCGATAGCTTTTTGTGCAGCGGCTTCGTCAACATCACCGGCGCGAATCGCGGTGTCTGCCAACACTGTGACTGTCCCGCTTTGTACTTCAAGGTAACCGCCGGAAACGTAGTAGATCTCTTCCGCGCCGTCACGCAACACGCAGCGCACGGGTCCGGGAATAAGCTCGGTGAGCAGTGGCGCATGGCCAGGTGCAACACCCAGATCACCCAGAGTACCCGTTGCCACAACCATTTCAACCAGGCCGGAGAAGATCTGTTTTTCTGCACTTACGATGTCACAATGCATTGTCA